>NZ_JAYLAA010000013.1:0-2763 GCF_035819015.1 Chryseobacterium salviniae
CAATGCCACCCAGCCTGCACTGTACGGCCAAGAGAAAATCTTTTCAGAGAAAATCCTGGAAAGCTCTCCTTTAGACAGGATCTTACAGCAGAAGCAGGTGGGCAATGATTGGAGCAACAAACCGGTACAGTTCGCGTACGATGCCAATACCACAGCAGATGCCGTTAAAAAATACAACTTAGTAACCACTTGGGAAAACGGAGCCACAAAGTCTGGGTTTATCCCAACGACTGCTTACGCTGCTGCGCAGCTGTATAAAAACACGGTAACCGATGAAGACGGCAACCAGACCATCGAATTCAAAAACGGGGAAGGCCAGGTGGTACTCGTAAGAAAGATGCTCAGTGCCACGGAAAAAGCCGACACCTATTATGTATATAACGAATTCAATCAGTTAGCGTATGTCATTCCTCCGCTGGCTGCTGTTTCCGGAGTTACTGATGAGACAACATTAAACAATCTGTGTTACCAGTACCGCTACGACGGCAGGAACCGTTTGGTAGAAAAGAAGCTTCCGGGAAAAGGCTGGGAATATATGCTGTATGATAAGCAGGACAGGCTGGTTCTCACCCGTGATGCAAATCTTGAAGCCCAAGGACAATGGCTTTTCACGAAATACGATCAGTTTTCAAGACCTATTTATACAGGTTTGGTATACAGTCCTCCGGGCAGAGCCCAGCAGGTGGCTGCTGTAGAAGGTTTGGGTTCGAATAATGAAGTGAGAACCACTTCCAGCTTTAATAATACCGGAATGGATGTGTACTATACCACCAGTTCGGCCTATCCGCAGTATAATTACACGCTTTTATCCGTCAACTATTACGATACTTATCCTTCCTACAGTTTTAACCCAACGTTCCCAACAAATATTTTAGGAGAAACAACGCTTACTCAAACCCCTACCGCAGAAGGGTTGAGCACCAAAAGCCTTCCGGTGATGAGCCTGGTAAAAAATATTGAAGACGATAACTGGACGAAAAATTACACCTATTACGATAAAAAAGGCAGAGCCATCGGAAGCTATTCCATCAACCATTTGGGAGGGCGTACCCAGGTGGAATCCAAGCTTGATTTTGCAGGGGTGGTTCAGCAGAGCATTACCCGCCACAAAAGGCTCAGTACGGATACCGACAAAGTGATTACCGAAAACTTCACTTACGATTCCCAGAACAGGCTCAAAACACATACCCACCAGGTGGACAATAATCCGGTGGAATATTTAGCCCAAAATACCTACAACGAACTTTCGCAGCTTCAAACCAAAAAAGTAGGTGGAACTGCTTTAGGAAGCGGGCTTCAGACCGTAGACTATCAATACAACATCCGGGGATGGATGACTAAAATCAATGATCCTAAAAATCTTAATGGAAAATTATTTGGGTATGAGATTAAATATAATAATCCTGAAAATGCTGCGCCTAAATTTAATGGTAATATCGCTGAAGTAGACTGGATTACAGGAACCGTACCCAATGGTACCAAACGAAGGTATTCTTATGAATATGATAAGCTTAACAGGCTTTTGCAGGGAATATATTCTGAGCCGGGATCATCTGTGTTAAACAATAATTATTACAATGAACTGCTTAGCTATGATCTCAATGGGAATATCAGTACACTGAAAAGGTTTTCAAGCCCAAGCTCCGGAACCACCGCTGAGAAAATTGATGATCTGGTGTACAATTATACCGGAAACCGTTTGGATATGATTACGCTTCCTTCAGGAGTTGCCAATAATCCATCCGGGTATAATGCCCTTCAAAATACCATTGCCTATGATCTTAATGGCAACATGACCAATCATTTTGACAAAAGAATAAATTCAATCACATATAATTATCTTAATCTTCCTTCGGCGATTACAGCAGGTAGCGGAAAATCAGGATCTCAGACTAATTACTTTTACAGAGCGGATGGGGTTAAAATAAAAAAAATGTACTCTTACAACACGTTGTCAATTGATGAATATATCACACAAGTAAGCACTACAGATTATCTGGATGGTTTTCAATACCAGATTTCTCAAAGCCCCCTTTATGTACTTAGACTGAAATTTGTTCCAACCGCAGAAGGATATTTCAATTTTGAAAATAATAAGTATATTTACAACTATGTAGACCATTTAGGAAATACAAGGGTAAGCTACTTCCACAATGGCAGCGGAATAGAAGTTCTTGAAGAAAACAACTATTATCCTTTTGGGTTAAAGCATGAAGGGTATAATGCTTTGGCAGGAAATCCTTCGTATCAGTATAAGTACAACGGCAAAGAACTGCAGGAGACGGGAATGTATGATTATGGGGCGAGATTCTATATGCCGGATATTGGGAGATTTGGAACACATGACCCTTTAAGTTCTACAACCTTAGACCCCTATGGATATACTTATAACAATCCAATCAACATTATAGACCCAACAGGTATGCAAGGGGAAGATTGGATAAAAAGAGGTAGTCAGGTATTTTTTGATGCATCTGTAAAGTCTCAGGCGGATGCAGTTGGTAAATATGGAGAATCAGCACAACATCTTGGTGAAGGTAGTACACTTACTACAAGTAATAGCGAAGGGGTATTGTCGCAATATACTTTCCATGACAATGGTACAGTCTCTAATGCTTCAGGAACTGTTTTAGATACAGGTTCAGATACAGTTACAGAAGGAGGAACAACTATTATGGGTTCTACAAATAGTATGTTTTCAGAAGGTGTGCATTCATTTTTGGCAGAAAGTTCTAACCCTAATCCTTTAGAACAATATAGAGC
>NZ_JAYLAA010000014.1:0-53461 GCF_035819015.1 Chryseobacterium salviniae
CCCCCCCCCCCCCCCCCCCCCACGAAAATGGAAAAAAGCCCAAACATGCCGTTCAATGGAGCTAAGCTGCAGTCACATAGTAAATTTTTGTAAGATAATACAATAGTTGTCATTCCGGAGGAATCTAAACAATCTTCCATATTATTTTAATACAATACCTGGATTACTGCCGTACGGTAAACCCTTTAGAAATAATTACGGATAAAAGAAAGTTTTATCAACAAAAACGTTACTGTTTTCATTAATGGCATGCATGTAATGAATTATATAAAATTAAATTTTTACTTGATAAAACAGAGAGGATTTTACTTTAAAAAGCCCCAAAAAATTGTATTTTTGTTCAAACTATTAGAATTTATGGAATTTTTAGACAGATACCAGCAGATGGTTGCGGATGCTATTGCCAAATACACTTTTAAAGATAAACCTGCAGAACTGTACGAACCGATGAATTACATCATTTCGCACGGCGGAAAAAGGCTGCGTCCGATTATGGTTCTTATGGCTTGCGATCTCTTCGGAGGCAGCCTGAAAGAAGCCATAAAACCTGCCTTAGCTATCGAATTTTTCCATAATTTCACCTTAATTCATGACGATATTATGGATGAAGCTCCGTTGAGAAGAAATAAACCAACCATTCACACATTACATGGAATCAATGTAGGAATTCTTTCGGGAGACGGACTCATGCTGAAAGCTTACAAGTTTTTTGAAGATCTTGAACCTGAAACCTTCAAAGCGTGCATTAGGATATTTACCCACACAGGTCTGCTTTTATGCGAAGGCCAGCAATATGATATTAATTTTGAAACCCAGGAAAACGTAACTTTTGATGATTACATCAGAATGATTACCTATAAAACAGGTGTTTTGAGTGCTTCGTCTTTTGAAATCGGTGCGCTGATCGCTAAAGCAAACTTTAAGGATGCCAAAGCCATTTTCAATTTTGGGAAACATATCGGGATTGCCTTCCAGATCATGGATGATTATCTTGATGTATTCGGAGACCAGGCGCAGTTCGGGAAAAAGCATGCCGGAGATATTTATGAGAACAAAAAAACGGTTCTCTATCTCATGGCAAGAGAACATGCAACGGAAGAAGAAAGAAAAGAACTGGATTACTGGTATTCTAAAAAAACCGACAATATTGATAAAGTATACGGTGTAGAGAAAATTTTCAGAAGAACAAAAGTAGACGAAAAAGCATTGCGGCTTATTGAAAAACACAATGAGATCGGGCAGAGCTACCTTCAGAAAATTGATATTCCGGATGAAAAGAAAAAGCCGTTTACAGAATTGGCAAACTATTTACTAAGAAGAGAAAGTTAATGTACCCATTAAAAAATGTATCAATTTTTAAAATTCTAAATTGTTTTCATTTTCAAATTTCAAATTGAATGAATGAAGTTCAGGACAGAAGTTGATATTAAAGAATCGGAAGATAAAATTGAGATTGAAGATAAAATATTTTCAATAGGATCATGCTTTGCTTCGGAAATGTCGGATCTTTTCTGTCAGGGTCAGCTTCAGGCGCTGAACAATCCTTTCGGAACGGTTTTTAATCCCTTTTCCATTAATAATTCTGTGAAAAGGCTCCACGATGCGGAGTTTTATCACGAGGAAGAATTAATCACGTTTAATGACGAATTTATTTCTTTAGATCATCACACCAGTTTTGATACAAGATACATTCACCAGACATTAAATAAAATCAATGCTAAGATAGAAGAAGGAAATTCTTTTCTCCAGGAAACCGATTGGGTAATTATTACTTACGGAACGTCTTTCATTTATGAGTTTCTTCCTAAGAAAAAGCTGGTGGCAAACTGTCATAAAATTCCGCAGAAATTTTTTGAAAAAAGATTGCTGAGCCATCAGGAAATTACAGATTCTATATACAAGACAATTCTGAACCTGAATGACATCTGTAAGGACAACGTTCAGATTCTTTTTACGGTTTCCCCGGTTCGGCATACCAAAGACGGAATGATTGAAAATCAATTAAGTAAATCGAAGCTGATTACAGCGGTTCATGAAACGATTCAGCAGTTTGAAAACTGTCATTATCTTCCGGTGTATGAAATCCTGATGGACGATTTGAGGGATTATCGTTTTTATAAAGAAGATATGATCCATCCGAACAATCAGGCGGTGAATTATATTTTTGAAAAATTCGGGAATGCTTATTTTGCTGATGAAACCAAAGAATTTATCAAAGAAAATTTTAAGATCAATAAAGCGCTGGAACACAGAACTGACGACGAAAAAGATCCGAAATATATTGAATTCAAAGAAGAGCTGAATCAAAAAATTGAAGCGCAGCGGCAAAAAGTAAAGCATAAAATTTTTCAAAATGATTGACTTTACCAAGATTGATTACCTGAAATCGGGAAATGAAAGACAGCAAAAAGCCTATCAGCTTCTTTCAAAATATCGCTTTTTTGAAAAATTAAAAGCATATTCCCCAATTTTAGCCGGGACAATTCCTATTGAAATTGATGTTGAAGGCAGCGACCTTGATATCATCTGTGAAGTTGATCTCAGCTTTGAAGAAGATTTTTTAGATGAATTAATGTTGAGCAAATGCATTCCGGGAAATACCGACGTTCAGGTACATTATCCGGTGATTGATGGTGAAAAATGTATCGTTCTTAATTTTGTTCTGGAAGATTTTCCCATCGAAATTTTCGGACAAAATAAACCGACTACACAACAGAACGCCTATCTCCATATGATGGCAGAATATCGAATTTTGCAGGAAAAAGGAGAAGAATTTAAACAAAAAATAATACAATTAAAACAACAGGGGATGAAGACGGAGCCCGCTTTTGGGCTATTATTAGGACTTGAAAATCCTTATGAAGACCTGTTAAATTATAAATAAAATGATTGATACCCATACCCATTTATACGCAGAAGAATTTGATGAAGACAGAAAAGAAGTGATTCAAAAGGCTATAGATAAAGGAATAACCCAATTTTATCTTCCTGCCATTGATTCAGAATCGCATGAAAAAATGCTTCAGCTGGAAGCGGAATATCCGGGACAGATTTTTTCCATGATGGGACTGCATCCTTGTTATGTAAAACCTGAAACCTGGGAAAAAGAACTGGAAATCGTTAAAAATTACCTTGATGAAAGAAATTTTCCGGCCATCGGTGAAATCGGAATTGATCTGTATTGGGACAAAACAACGCTGGATATTCAGGTAAAGGCTTTTGAGCAGCAGATCGACTGGGCGATTGACAAAGATCTGCCGATTGTGATTCATACCCGTGAAAGCTTTGATGAAACCTTTGAAGTGCTGGAAAGAAAAAAACACCCGAAAATGAGAGGGATTTTTCATTGTTTTTCAGGAAACCTTGAGCAGGCAAAGCACGCCGTTGACCTTAATTTCATCTTGGGAATCGGTGGAGTAGTTACTTTTAAGAATGGTAAAATAGACCAGTTCCTGAATGAAATTCCTTTAAATAGAATTGTTCTGGAAACAGATTCTCCTTATCTGGCGCCGGTTCCGCACCGTGGAAAAAGAAACGAAAGCTCGTATCTTGATCTGGTGGCCGGAAAACTCGTGAATATCTACGGAAAAGACTTTGCGGAGATTGACAGTATAACCACAGAAAATGCAAGGAATTTATTTAAATAGTAATTTCAATAGGAACGGACTTTAGTCCGTTTTTCAAATCAAAAGATTCAGTTGGCTTCAGCCAAAACATAAAAAGTCTTCCATATCGGAAGACTTTTCATTATTTTTTTCTTGTAAAATTTTTATTTTTCGGCTTCTTGAATCCTGTAGGAGCAGCTGAAGAATCCGGTTTATTCCTGTTTTTTGATCTTGGAGCGCCGGATCTTGAAGGTTTGGGCTTATCTGAAGCAGGAGTAAAGGGTTTGTTATTGGAATCCCTCTTCTGAACCACAAGATCGTCTGTATGAAACGGATGATCTTTGATCACAGGAATCTTTTTCCCGATCAGTTTTTCTGTATTTTTCAGGTTCAGCAAATCCAGCCCGTCTACAAAAGAGATGGAAGATCCTTCTGCTCCGGCTCTTCCTGTTCTTCCGATTCGGTGAACATACGTTTCGGAAACATCGGAAAGTTCAAAATTAATGACATATTTCAGCTCATCAATATCAATTCCTCTCGCTGCAATATCAGTCGCTACCAAAACCCTTGTTTTGCCTGATTTAAAATTATTTAAAGCATTCTGACGTGCATTCTGGGATTTATTTCCATGAATGGCTTCTGTCGTGATCTGGTCTTTCTGGAGTTTCCTGGCGATTTTATCAGCACCATGTTTTGTTCTCGAAAAAACAAGAACAGAATCAGAAATATCGTTCTTTAAAATATGTGTTAAAAGATTCAGCTTATTTTCTTTATCGACAAAATAAACAGACTGCTTTATGGTATCTGCAGTTGATGAAACGGGTGTTACTTCTACCTTTACCGGGTTGTTAAGAATAGAATCTGCCAGTTTCTGGATCTCTGCAGGCATGGTTGCGGAGAAAAATAAAGTCTGCCTTTTCTGTGGCAACAGCTTGATGATTCTTTTTACATCGTGTACAAAGCCCATGTCAAGCATCCTGTCGGCCTCGTCCAGTACAAAAATTTCAAGGTTCTTTAAGCTGATGATTCCCTGGGAAATAAAATCGAGTAATCTTCCCGGAGTCGCCACAAGGATGTCAACTCCTTTTTTCAAAGCAGCCTCTTGGCTTCCCTGTTTTACTCCACCGAAAATCACAAGGTGCTTTAGCGGTAAATATTTTCCGTAAGCTTTAATGTTTTCTTCGATCTGGATGGCCAGCTCTCTTGTCGGCGTTAAAATTAAAGCTTTGATATGTCGGTTCGGAAATTTATTCTGAGTAAGATTCTGAAGGATTGGAATGGCAAAGGCAGCTGTTTTTCCTGTTCCTGTCTGTGCACATCCTAAAAAATCCCTTCCTTTTGTAATTTCCGGAATCGATTTTTCCTGAATGGGGGTTGGGTTGGTATATCCTTGTTCCTGAATTGCTTTGGCAATAGGTTCTATTAAGTTTAAGTCTGTAAAATTCAAATGAATTGTTTTTTTTAATTACAACAAAAATTCCTTCATTTTGAAGGAATTATATTTGCAAAGGTAGTTTAAATATTTTTAAGTACGTTAATTCACTTTTGTCCACTGTTGATTCTTTCTCAAATCTTCAAAAAACTGGTACAGTTCCGAAAGTTTTTCACTTCCTTTTTTACCGTAATCTTCCACATGTTTTGAAGTTCCGTCTGCAAATTTAATTCTTAAATGAGAAGATGGAAGATCGGTCACATTCTTTTCTCCATAATTATCATTCAGGTTTTTTACATCCAGTCCGTCAAGTAAAGAGATAAGTTTATTATAATCCTCCTGTTTGATGGTTCCCTTAAAAGTTCCTTCGCGTGGCTTCGAGAATTCGTCTTTTGATGGTCTTTCGCTGAAATTAAAATGTTCTGCTTCAAAAACAGCCGTTTTGTCTGCATTGATGGTCATTTTAAAAACCGGGCAAAACCCGAAACAAGGCGTAGCTTCATATTCGATAACATCATATTTTGAATTCATCTTCTGAGAATTGCATGAAAATAAAAAAATGAATGCGCACAGACTAAATAAATATTTCATAGCTCAAATTTGAATGGTTTGCGTCAATAATTGTTCCAGAAGTAAAAAGCGATTCAAATAATTTTTGTTATTTTGAAAACTGTAATTTTATCCTGATATGTATAATTTCCTGAAGCATGTTGCTAAAAAAATTGTTCCCAAAGAAATTCTGATTAAGAATGAAGATCTTATGAGAAATTTCCTTAAACCATTGTATCAGGGAAAAAATCATGAGTGCAATATCTGTACAACCAAACTTAAAAAATTTGTACTGTTGGAAAACGGGCAGCTTATCTGCCCTATGTGTGGAAGTTTACCAAGAACGCGCCGGCTTAATCTGATTTTAGAAAATGAATTTCTGAAGCCAAAAGCTTTTTTTCTTGACTTTTCCCCATCAAGAATGCTGTATAAAAAATGGAAAAAAAGAAAAGATATCCATTATTATCCTACGGATTTTGAAAATGAATTTCTTTCTGATTATCAATATGATATTACAAGAATTAATATTGAAGACAATACGTTTGATTTAATTGTATGTTATCATATCCTGGAACATATTATTAATGATAAAAAAGCAATGAGCGAGCTTTACAGGGTTCTGAAAACAGGAGGGAATTTACTTATACAAACACCATTTAAAGAAGGAGAGATCTATGAAGATTATTCTGTAAAAACTGAGCAAGAACGCTTAATGCATTTCGGACAGAAAGATCACGTAAGAATTTATTCTGTAAAAGGGTTGGAAAACCGGCTTAAAGAAGCGGGATTCACTACTGAAATCAGAATTTTCGATGAAGATATTTATCTGGGATTAACAAAGAATGAAACGGTGATCATTTGCAAAAAATAAAGGAGAAACATTTCTGTATCTCCTTTTATATGATTGGTTTTATTGATTTCTATCCGTGAAGCTGTTTCCAGATGGCATCTTTCAATTCCATAAGACCTTCTCCCGTAACCCCTGAAAAAAACAACGGCTGCTTGTTTTCAGGAAATTCCGCAGCGATTTCCTTTTTCAGCTCATCATCCAGAAGATCGGATTTTGAAACGGAAACGATGAAATCTTTATCCAGCAATTCCGGGTTATATTCTTTCAGCTCATTTTCCAGAATTTTAAACTCCTGGAAATGATCTTCAGAATCAGCAGGAATTAAAAACAATAAAATGGAATTTCTTTCAATATGTCTCAAGAAGCGGTGTCCCAATCCTTTACCTTCCGCAGCACCTTCAATAATCCCCGGAATATCTGCCATTACAAAAGATTTGTAATTTCTGTAATCCACGATACCTAAATTCGGGGTTAATGTGGTGAAGGCATAATCGGCAATTTTTGGCTTCGCTGCTGAAACGGATGCCAATAGGGTTGATTTTCCTGCATTTGGGAAACCTACAAGGCCTACATCGGCAAGAATTTTAAGCTCAAAAGTAACGTAACCTTCCTGGCCGTCCATTCCCGGCTGTGCATATCTTGGCGTCTGGTTGGTAGAAGATTTGAAATGTTCGTTTCCAAGACCGCCCTTTCCGCCTTCCATCAGGATGATTTCCTGTCCGTCTTCCAAAATTTCCCCGATGATTTCGCCGTCTTCATTTTTAGCAATCGTCCCGATCGGAACTTCAATATATACATCAGCTCCGTACGCTCCGGTCAGCTGGTTTTTTCCACCGTTCTCACCGCGTTCCGCTTTTACGTGACGCGTATAACGAAGAGGAAGTAAAGTCCATTCATTGGCGTTTCCTTTCATGATAACGTGGCCTCCGCGACCACCGTCACCGCCATCCGGTCCGCCTTTAGGAATATATTTCTCACGACGAAGGTGGGCAGAGCCTGCTCCTCCGTGGCCGCTTTTACAATGAATCTTTACGTAATCTACAAAATTTGACATAATTTTAATTCAAGGTTTAATGTTGAAGGTTCAAAGTTTTAACCTTGAATTTGGAACTTTGAACCTTGAATCAAAAATTTTTTATTTTTGAACCTTTTCTACTTCAGCAAAAAGTTTCTCAGAAATCTCGTCGATATCTCCGACACCGTTAATTTCCACATATTTGCCCTGCTGCTTGTACAGTTCGGCAACTTCTGCTGTTTTTGCGTAGTATTCTTTTATCCTGTTTTCGATGATCTCTACATTGCTGTCGTCTGATCTTCCGCTTATTTCTCCTCTTTTAAGAAGTCTTTCCACCAAAATTTTATCTTCAACAACCAATGAAAGACAGATGTCGATCTCATCATTCAGCTCTTCTTTTACGATTTTTTCCAGTGCTTCCGTCTGAACGGCAGTTCTTGGGTATCCATCGAAAATAAATCCTGCCGCATCGGTAGGTTTTCTGATCTCGTCAATCAGCATATCTGTTGTTACCTGGTCAGGAACCAGCTCTCCTTTGTCGATGTAAGATTTTGCCAGTTTCCCAAGCTCGGTATCATTTTTCATATTGAATCTGAAAAGGTCACCTGTTGAGATCTGTTTTAAATTGAATTTCTTAATCAGGTTCTGAGCCTGAGTTCCTTTTCCACTTCCCGGAGGGCCGAACAGAACAATGTTTATCATAATGTTGTTTTGCTTCTGGCGATTGGCAACTGGCTTTTGGCTTTTTACCTTGAGCTTGTCTGCTTTTAGCCTTTAGCGTTTTTAAGTTATTATTAAATTTATTTTTTATTTTACTTTTTAAGCTAAAAGCTATCAGCTAATAGCCAACAGCGTTTAATGATTGATTTGTCCTTCTTCCAGTTGATACAGATTCGGTAAATTTCTTCCCAATTCATCGTAATCCAGTCCGTAGCCGAGAACAAATTTGTTCGGAATCTCTTTTCCGATGTAGTCTAATTTGAAATCTTTTTTATACACTTCCGGCTTTAATAAGAAAGAAGCAATTTTTACAGATTTCGGACGCTGTGTTTCATTAAAATATTTGAAAAGGCTTTCCACTGTATTTCCGGTATCTACAATATCTTCCACCAAAATAATGTGACGGTCTTTTACGTCTTTCGTTAGTTCCATTTTCTGGTAAACGATCCCGGTAGATTCCGTTCCGGCATAAGAGCTCATCTGAATAAAAGCGATCTCACAATCTCCCGGATAATGCTTCAGAAGGTCTGAGAAAAACATAATCACCCCGTTCAGCACTCCGATGAATACAGGAACTTCATCCTTGTAGTCTTCATAAATTTTTAAAGCGGTAGCTTTTACAATCTCCTGAATTTCGGCGTCCTCTAAATAAGGAACAAAAGTTTTATCGTGAACTTTAATACTTTCCATAAAAATTTTAGTAGACGGCAAAGTTAAGGATTTTTGATGAAAGTTTTCAATGGGTGAAAGCGTGATTGTATATAGTAAGAAGTAAACCTCACATGTTTCAAAAACCTGTAAGGTTGATGTTTTTTTTGGTATACGGCCGTTTTAAACCTTCAAGGTTTTTAAAACCTTGAAGGTTTGTTAGACAATTTCTTATTTGATTATCCTCAATGATAATAATGTTGATCTTCAAAATGTGCAAATTCAGACGAATTCGTCGGTGATGATTTCACATGATAGGGGTGAAATTATTTTGGATAAAAATATTTCTTTATAAACTCTAAACCTAACAGCTTTTTAAAACCTGTTAGGTTTAGGCAGAGTTCATCAACATCAGGTAAGAGCAAAATAACTTAGTTAATTCTGTTTTCACTCAAACTCATGATTTCCACCCCCACCCGAAAATAAATTCCACACAAATTTGCCCACCCAATTTTTTAAAAGTAATTTTGCATGAATCTAAAATAAAAGTAAAATATGTCAACTTACGTAGTTGTAGGTCTTCAGTACGGAGATGAAGGGAAAGGAAAAATCACGGATGTTTTATCGGCGAAATCGGATTATGTGGTGCGCTTCCAGGGGGGAGACAACGCAGGGCATACCGTATATGTAGGCGATGAAAAATTCGTATTGCACCTTCTTCCGTCGGGAGTTCTTCAGTGCAAAGGGAAATGTATCATTGCCAACGGAGTAGTGGTAAACCCTAAATCTTTCATTAAGGAGGTGAATCAGATCGAAAGCAAAGGCTTGAGAACGGATCATATTTTCATCAGCAGAAGAGCGCATGTCATCATGCCTTACCATATTCTTTTGGATACGTACCGCGAAGAAGAGCACGGAGGAACGCAGATCGGAACTACCAAAAAAGGAATCGGGCCTTGCTACGAAGACAAAATTGCCAGAGTGGGGATCAGAATGGTAGATCTTCTGAACCCTGAGATTTTAAGAGAAAAAATTGAGAAAAATTTAAAAATTAAAAACTCTCTTTTTGAAAAATATTTCGATAAGCCTACATTGGACGTTGAAGAAATGTACAACGAATATTTAGAAATCGGAAAGCAGCTTCAGGACAGAATCGTTGATACGGAACTGGAACTGAACGAAGCAATTCAGGAAGGTAAAAACGTATTGTTTGAAGGAGCGCAGGCTTTGATGTTAGATATCGATTTCGGTACCTATCCGTACGTAACGTCCTCTTCACCATCAACCGGAGGAGTTTGTACCGGAGCAGGAGTGCCGCCAACTTCCCTTCAAAACCTTATCGGTGTTGCAAAAGCATATTGTACAAGAGTGGGTAACGGGCCTTTTCCATCAGAATTAGACAATGAATTAGGAGAAAAGATCAGACAAATTGGTGGCGAATTCGGGGCTACAACAGGAAGACCGAGAAGAACAGGCTGGTTAGATTTGGTTTCTTTAAAGCATGCCTGTATGATTAACGGAATCAATAACCTGGTAATTACCAAATTGGACGTTCTTACCGGAATTGATACGATTAAAATCGCTACACATTATAAAACAGAAGACGGAAAAATCATTGATTATTTCACCTCTTCCACCACAAAATTATACGACTACGAGGCCATCTACGAAGAGCTTCCGGGTTGGACAGAAGACATCACCAAAGCAAGAAGCTATGATGAGCTTCCCGAAACGGCTCAGCAATACATTGAGTTTATAGAAAAATATTTAGGAATTAACGTTTACTTAGTTTCCGTTGGCCCTGAAAGAAGCCAGAACATCATCAGAAAAGAATTATTCTAAAATATTTGTTTATCATATTAAAAAGACTGTCGGAAGACAGTCTTTTTTTATTTATTCTAAATAGCTGAAAATCAAACAAATGTTAATACTATAATAAAATGATTATTATTTAAAGCATAGTTAAATTTTAATATTGGTATGTAATTTTCTAAAATGTTGATTTTTTAACAAAAAAATGGCAAAAATTTTGATGTTGATTAAATAACCATGGATTAAAGGTGAAAACCTGATAATCTCAATTTAACAATTTAAATATCAAAAAGGATGAAACACATGCATCAGAATCAGGAATTTCGTTTTAACGAAGTTCTTTTCGAGCACCGAAACAAGCAGTACGGTGCTTACGTTTTAAGAAACGAATCAGACAGAATTTTAACAAAAGCACTTTTTATTGGAATTGGTCTTTTGGCGGCGGTATCATTTACGCCTTTAATTATTAATGCATTTAAAAATGAACCCGTTACAATGCCAACCGGAGTTGAAATAAATCTTAAAAATCCCATAATTCCGGATGATGTTGTTATACCTCCAAAACCTCAGCCTGTTCCTCAAAGCACGCAACCTACTGTAAAAACTTTTGATAGTACTGTTAAAACTCCTTCAAGAAATGCTCCGGATACAGATTCTGAGAAAATTCCGGATGACGCAGTAGCGGGATTAGCAAATAATTTCAAGGCAGATCCTGCTCCTCAACATTATGTTCCAACAGCACCAACTATTAATACAGGCCCAGTTTCAGTACCTGCTCCGCCGAGATCTGAAGTCAAACCGGTAGAAGGCAATGGTATTCCTGCTATTGTAGACGTAGAAGCAAGTTTTGTAGGCGGGCTGGATTCCTTCAGAAATAAGGTAATGAATAGCTTCGACGGATCAGGATTTGATTCCGGTGAAATAATGAAAACAGTAATCACTTTTATTGTTGAAAAAGACGGAACTATCTCAGGAATTAAAGCTGATGGTAAAGATGCAGATTTCAATAGCGAGGCTATGAGAACCATCAAAAGCATTAAAGGGAAATGGGTTCCGGCTAAAGTAAACGGACAACCGGTAAGAAGCTACTTTAAATTTCCGATTTCCATGAAGTTCGATAATTAAAAACAACAACACGTCTTAAACAGTTATCCACAAATAATTTTTTTTGTGGATAATTTTTTTTATCGTTAAAAGGCTTATTAACAATATTTTAACTCATTTTTCGTTTTATCGGTTTATTAATAGCGCAGAAAAATGTGTATTTTTGAAACTTAAAGTTCTAAGAATGGCAAAAATCATAGGTATCGCTAATCAGAAAGGAGGCGTTGGAAAAACAACAACAGCTGTCAATTTGGCTGCGGCATTAGGGGTATTGGAAAAGAAAATATTAATCATTGATGCTGATCCTCAGGCCAATGCAACTTCCGGTCTGGGAGTTGATGATGTTCAGTATTCTACATACAACTTATTGGAGCACAGTGTTGAAACGGAAAAATGCATCAAGCAAACGGCTACGCCGAATCTGGATATTGTTCCTTCCCACATCGATCTTGTAGCAGCGGAAATTGAGCTGGTAGACAAAGAGGACAGGGAATACATGCTGAAAAAGGCCCTGCAAAGTGTCAGAGATAATTATGACTATATCATCATCGATTGTGCACCAAGTTTAGGTTTAATTACTGTAAATGCGCTTACAGCAGCGGATTCCGTAATCATTCCGATCCAGTGTGAATATTTCGCATTGGAAGGTTTAGGAAAACTTTTAAATACCATTAAAAACGTACAGAAAATTCACAATAAAGATCTTGATATCGAAGGTTTGCTGCTTACAATGTATGACAGCAGATTGAGATTATCCAATCAGGTGGTGGAAGAAGTAAATGCGCACTTCCCGGAAATGGTTTTTGAAACGATTATCAGCAGAAACGTACGATTAAGCGAAGCGCCGAGTTTCGGGGAAAGCATCCTGAATTACGATGCCGAAAGCAAAGGAGCAGTTCAGTACATCCAGCTTGCAGAAGAAGTGCTTTTGAAAAATGAAAAATTAGTAAAGAATTAAAAGGCCAATAGCCAGTAAAGCTAAACGCTAAAAAAATATGAAGGATAAAAAAAGAGCGATGGGACGCGGATTGGGCGCTATTCTTAGTGCAGAATCCAAAGCAACGATCAATTCTGCCACCGATGAAGGAGCAGACAAGTTTGTAGGAAATATCGTTGAAATTTCGATAGAAGATATTTATCCGAATGCGACCCAACCAAGAACATATTTTGACGAAAAAGCATTAAACGAGCTTGCGCAGTCTATCAAAAACTTAGGGGTAATTCAACCAATTACGTTGAGAAAAGACGGAGAGAAGTTTGAAATCATATCGGGAGAAAGACGTTATAGGGCAAGTAAATTAGCCGGTCTGGAAACGATTCCCGCCTACATCCGTCTGGTAAATGATCAGGAGCTCCTTGAAATGGCTCTTGTTGAAAACATCCAGAGGGAAGACCTTGATGCCATCGAAATTGCACTGACCTATCAGAGATTAATGGACGAGATCGGGCTTACTCAGGAAAACCTTAGCCAGAGAGTAGGAAAAGACAGAAGTACGATTACCAACTCCATCAGGTTATTAAGGTTAAATCCGGATATTCAGAATGCTATCAGAAGCGGAGAAATTTCTGCAGGCCACGGAAGAGCGATAATCAGTCTTGAAAATGAAGAACATCAGCAGATTCTTTTTGATCTTATTATTAAAGAAAAACTTAATGTTCGACAGGCTGAACAGGCTGCAACAGCTTTAAAAAATCCAAAATCCCCTGCCGCAAAAAGAGCGAAGGCAGAGCTTTCCAATAATTACAAGAGGGCTCAGAAAACGATCGCGGATATATTGGATGTAAAAGTGGAAATCAAAACCTCCGGAAACGGTAAAAAAGGTAAAATTGTTCTCGACTTCAAAAATGAAGATGAACTGGAATATATTTTATCTCATATTAAATAAATGAAAAAAATACTTTTCACATTTTTTCTGTGTCTTTCCGTAATGGCCTTTTCTCAGGTCAATCCCAATGATACCATCAGGGTAGAATATCACCCGAAAGACAGTGTATCGGTAGAAAAAAACAATACGGTAACCGAAGAAAATGTTGTTTCGGATCTCGAAAAAGCAAACGGGCCGACGAATAATACGCTTAAACTTAACCCTACAAGAGCGGGGCTTTATTCTGCCGTTTTCCCGGGATTAGGACAATTCTACAATAAAAAGTACTGGAAGGTTCCCATCGTTTGGGGAGCAGTTGGTGCCGGAGTAGGAATTGCCGTTTGGAATGACAATCAATACCGAAAATACAGGGAATATTATATCGCAAAGCTCAATGGTACGCCTAATGAATTTGTTGATTCTCATCCCTGGCTGGATAAAGTAGCGCTGGGAAATGCGCAGGATCGTGCCAAAAGGCAAAGAGATTATGCCATCGCAGCAACAGCTTTAATTTATATTCTCAATATTGTAGACGCGGTGGTAGATGCGCATCTTTACGAAAGCAGGAAAGACCCTGATCTTACATTTACTCCTTCAGTAATTCAGGATCAGTATGGAATTGCAGCTCCCAAAACAGGAATCAGTTTAAGTTATAAATTTTAGATAAGTAATACTTAATAATTCATTCTGTTCTCGAATCATGCAGAAATTTGTAAATAAGATGCTTTTGCAGAATTAGTATTAAAAAAAACTTTGCGAGCTTTGCGTTAAAAAAAATTAGAAATAAAAATTATGAAAATAGCATTAGTTGGATATGGTAAAATGGGTAAAATCATTGATGAAATTGCCACGAAGAGAGGTCATGAAGTAGTAGCCAGGCTGAAAGAAACTCCAACTGCTGAAAATTTGAATAAGCCCGACGTTGTTATTGAATTTTCCTTGCCTGAAGTAGCTTATGACAATATCAAAGCATGTCTGGAAAACAACATTCCCGTAATTTGCGGAACCACAGGGTGGCTTGAGAAAAAGCCTGAAGTTGAACAATTGGCTATTGAAAATGGAACAGCATTTTTATATGGCTCAAACTTTAGTTTAGGCGTAAATTTATTTTTTGCCTTAAATGAAAAACTTGCAGATCTGATGAAAAATGTTGATGAATATTCATGCCAGCTGGAAGAAATTCACCATATTCATAAAAAAGATGCCCCAAGCGGAACAGCCATTTCTATCGCAGAAGGTGTTTTCAAAAATAACCCGAAATTCAATTCCTGGAAACTGGAAGAAACCCAGGGCAGCCAGTTGGGTATTTTTGCCATTCGTGAAGACGAAGTTCCCGGTACACACAGCGTATTTTACAGAAGTGAAGTAGATGAAATTGAGATCAAGCATACCGCTTTTAATAGAAATGGTTTTGCATTGGGCGCAGTAGTTGCTGCAGAATGGATTAAAGATAAAAAGGGAAATTTCACGATGAAGGATGTTTTGGGACTTTAATTTGTAACAAAATTCCTACATTGCAAACTAATTAGCAGTAAATGATCAGCAATAAAAAATTACGCATTGCCCATTACACATTACTTATATTATAGATTAGGCACAAAAATTTATGAATTATTTTTTAACTTATACAGTTTACGTTCTCATTTTATCTGTATTGATGGGGATTTCAACCTGGAAACTATTCAAAAAGCTCGGGTATAATCCACTCTTCGCTTTTATTCCTTTCTACAACTATTTTATTATTTTAAAGGAAACCAAACATCCGAAATGGTGGGCTGTTCTGTCTTATTTACCGATTGTAGGGCCGATTATGATGTCAGTGTTTCATTTATACCTGATGAAAAAATTCGGCAAAACGCTTTTCAAGGATCAGTTTCTTACAGTCATTCTTCCGTTTATTTACATGGCAACTGTTAATTACAGTAAAGATGCAGAGTTGGAAGATGAAAATGAGCTGTTCCTTACAGATGAAGAAAAAGAAGCAAAAAAGAAAGATTCTTTTCTGGGGTCGGTGACTTTTGCAGTAGTTTTTGCAACGATTATTCACGTTTTCGTAACCCAGCCCTTCGGCATTCCTACAGGTTCAATGGAAAGAACTTTACTGGTTGGAGATTTTCTGTTCGTAAACAAATGGAGTTACGGATACAGGCTTCCGATGCGTCCTTTGGCAATACCATTCCTTCAGGGAACTATTTTCGATTCAGGTGAAAAAGGAAATCCTAAAGACGATCCGAAATCATATGTTGATGGAGTAAAACTTCCATACGAAAGAATATTGCAGTTTAATAAACCGCAGAAACATGATGTGGTCGTTTTCAATTATCCTCAGGATTCAGTACACACGGCGATCGACAGAAAAGATCCTTATGTGAAAAGGTGTGTTGCTGTTGCTGGTGATACTTTTGAAATGAGAGGCGGAAGATTATATGTCAACGGCAAACCGGAAACCATTTTAGGAGATCAGGAAATTCAGCATAGATATATCGTGACTACAGGTAGTCAATTAGATATTCCTTCTTTGTATAATACTTTTGGTTTTCTTCCTGTTGTAGAGCAGCAAACAAATAATGGTTTTGTTTATGGTTTTCAAGGGCTTACAGACAAGATGGCTGCCGAGATAAAAAAACTTCCTCAGGTAATTGATATAAAAGAAGACGTTCAGGAGAAAGGGTATAGTGCTGTTGCTTACAGAGATGAAAATAAAAAGAAAATAGATACAACACAATCTATATTTCCAATCAACAAACCATGGAACCAGGATTGGTACGGTCCTTTAAGAATTCCTAAAAAGGGCGATGTCGTTACTTTAAATCAGGAAACACTGCCGGAATATCAGTGGATCATTTCCGAATACGAACATAATAGTCTGGAAAATAAAAACGGTAAAATTTTTATCAACGGTAAAGAAACCAATCAGTACACCATCAAACAGGATTACTATATGATGGTGGGAGACAACAGGGATGCATCCTTAGATGCAAGATTCTTCGGTTTTGTTCCTGAAGAAAATATTGTTGGGAAACCGATGTTTACCTGGATGAGCCTTCAGGGCGCTTTTGCAGATAATTCTTCTTCTTACCAGGCACCGTTTAAAGTTCGTTGGGACAGAATGTTCAAAGCAACAAACACCGGAGAAGCCAACAAAACTTCTTACTGGTGGATTGCCGCAATGATTCTTATCTTATTCTTCGGATGGGAATATTTTGTGAAATTATTTAGAAAGAAAAAAACAGACGACGATTTATAATCACTTTGTCAAAGTTGAAAATCTTTGACAAAGTTTAAATGAAAGTCAATTTAAAATAAATTAAAAAGAAGATGAAGTATTTGAAAAAGTACTTCATTTTTGCAATAAATATGAACAGCGTATTACTTCCGGTATTTTATTTACCGCCCATCTCATGGTTTTCAGTATTTCTTAATCCTGAAAATGAAATTAGATTTGAACAGTTTGAAAGCTTTCCGAAACAAACCTACAGAAACAGAGCCAATATATATGGAGCCAATGGTAAACTATCTTTAATTATACCTATTTCCCATAACGGTAAAAGAGAATATAAAGATATTGAAAGCTCTTACCGGGAAAATTGGCAGAACCTGCACTGGAAATCCATTAAAACAGCGTATCAGAGTTCCCCTTATTTCGAGTTTTATGAGGATAACCTCAGGAAAATTTTTGAAATTAAAGAGAAAAACTTACTTGATTTTAATCTGAAAGCACTTGAAATCATTCAGCAGATTCTTAAAACCAAAAAGGCATATTCTTTGAATGCAGAATACATCAGAAATCCTGAAGGAATTAATTTCAGAGAAGAATTTTCAGCAAAAAATCCTTCAGAATTTGAGATGGAAGCATATTATCAGACATTTTCCGATAAATTAGGATTCTTAAAAGATTTATCTATTTTAGATCTTATTTGTAACAAAGGACCCGAATCTCTTACTTATATTAAAAATATTAAACAATCATACTAACATGAAAAAGGTATTATTAGCCGCTGTTTTTTTAGTGGGATTCGGCTTCTCGCATGCACAGGAGGCCAAAACGGAGTCTGATCCGATGAAAAATAAGGATCTTATGACGTGGTATCATAAAGATTTTGCCACAACAAAAATTTATGGAGTCAATACAGACAACGCTTATAAATATTTAGAATCTAAAGGCCTTAAACCTAAAACGGTTGTAGTAGGTGTTTTAGACAGCGGTGTTCAGGTAGATCATCCGGGATTGGTGAAAAATGTATGGAGCAACCCGAATGAAGTTCCGGGCAATGGAAAAGATGACGATAGAAACGGGTACATTGATGATGTTCACGGATGGAATTTTATCGGTGGAAAAAATGGAGATATTGATGTAGATAATATGGAAGTAACGCGTGTTGTTGCTAAATATAAACCAGTTTTTGAAGGAGAAGATTCTGCTAAAAACAAAGCAAACCAGGCAAAAATGCCGGAAGAATTTGCCATGTATATGAAGTCTAAGGAAATCTTCACGAAAAAAAGTGTAGAAGCAAGACAAGGTTTCCAGACTTATACCATGATCAGCGAAGCGATTCCTACAATGGTAAAACTATTGAACGGAAAAGCCATTACTCCTGAAAATGTTGCTGCAATAAAGCCTGCAGACCCAAAAGAAGCAATAGCTGCACAAGTGCTGGCGCAGGTAGCGCAAAGCCCTGAATTTAAAGGTAAATCTGCCGCAGAATTCGAAAAGGCAATGAGCGGGCAAATAAAAGAAGCATTAGATTATTTCGGTCCTCAGGAAAAACAATATAATCTTGATTACGATCCGAGAAAAGAAGTCGTTGGCGACAATTATGATGACTACTCCGAGAAGAATTATGGAAACAATCATTATGAAGGTCCTGATGCAGAACACGGAACACACGTTGCCGGAATTATCGCAGGGCTTCCCAACGGATCAGAAATGCAGTATGGTGTAGCTTCGAAAGTTGCCAAAATCATGTCTGTAAGAACCGTTCCGAATGGTGATGAAAGAGATAAGGATGTGGCCAATGCGATTCGATATGCGGTAGACAACGGAGCTAAAGTATTAAATATGAGCTTCGGAAAACCGGTCTCTCCTGGTAAGAATGTGGTTTGGGATGCTTTCAAATATGCTCAGGACAAAGGCGTTCTTCTGGTTAAAGCGGCGGGAAATGAAAACGAAGATGTTGCAGAGCATCTTGCTTATCCTACCAATTTCAAAAATGTAGCAGATGAAAAACCTTTTGTTAATAATGTTTTGGTTGTAGGAGCAAGTACCAATGATAACAATGCATTGAGAGCAAGCTTCTCAAATTACAATAAGAAAATGGTCAATGTATTTGCACCGGGACAGGAAATTTATTCTACCGTTCCGCACAGCCAATATAAATATCTTCAGGGAACTTCCATGGCATCACCGGTAGTTGCAGGTGCAGCAGCGGTTTTACTAGCTTACATGCCTAACCTTACACCTGCCCAGATTATCGAATCTTTGGTGAAATCAAGCAATCCAGCTACGGCAAATGAATTCGGAACCTATTCTGAAGCAGGAGGAGTTATTGATCTAAAAAAAGCGGCAGAATATGCCTATAACAATTTCTACAATGGAAAATCAGGTGCATCTAAAAAGGCTACAAAATCCGTAAAAAAGACTGTTAAAAAATAGTTTATCTGCTTATATTTAAGCCTAATTGTAATAAAGTCCGAAATTTTCGGACTTTTTTTATTGCTATTTTGCATTTTTGGCACGGTTTTTTATAATCTTATTTTAACGAAAAATAATAAACTACAATATGAAAAAGTTACTATTTGCAGGGATGCTTGGAGCATCAGTTTTTGCAGTGTCTTGTTCCGGAGTTAAAAATGCGAAAACGGCCCAAAACCAAAGATCGGAATTTTTGAAAATGAAAGGAGACTGGCAGATTGTCAGTGTAAACTATGATAAACAATTCAAGGTGAAACCATTCGATGACGGTATTGATGCACAGTGTTTCGTTGGAAGCCATTGGAGATTAATTCCTAATAACTGGACGGGTGCTTATACTGTTAGCGGTGGCGGTACTTGTGGCGCAGGCTTTACCCAACCCATTAAAATAGATGTGGTAAGCGGAAATACTTTTAATTTTAAAAAGATTGCCGATGGTACAAAAGCAAAACAAAATATTGCGGGATACACCCTTACCCTTACAAGCCAGACGACCGATCAGTTTTCACTGGAACAAAACGTTCCTTTTGACGGAGAAAACGTAAGAGTGGTTTACAACTTCGAAAGAACCGGAATGAAATAATCAATCAACCGGAATTAATATTTAACATTAAAATTAAACAGAAATGAAATTTACAAAAACATATATAGGAGGTCTTTTTTTATCATCAGCTTTATTGTTAACAAGCTGTGAAGCCGTTAAAAATTCTAACCATCAGCAAAGAGGTACCGCAGTTGGCGCAGCTTCAGGAGCTGTAATTGGAGGGATTTTAGGAAATAATGTAGGAAGGGGGGGAAACGGTGCAATTGGTGCTGTTTTAGGTGGTGTTATCGGTGGTGTAGCCGGTAATGTGATCGGTTCTAAAATGGATAAGCAGGCAAGGGAAATTAAAGAAACATTACCGGGAGCTGAAGTGGAAAGAGTAGGAGACGGTATAAAAATTACGTTGAATGAAAGTATCGTCAACTTCGATTTTGATTCATCCGCCCTCACAACTACGGCTAAAACCAATCTTGACAAATTAGCGCAGGTTCTTGTAAACAACCCTGATACCAACATTAATATTTACGGTCATACGGACAGCAAAGGATCAGATTCTTACAATATGTCACTTTCAGAAAGAAGAGCAAATTCCGTAAAATCTTATTTAATGGGAAAAGGAATTTCTTCCGCAAGATTGTTTGCTAAAGGAGAAGGAGAAGCAATGCCTGTTGCCACCAACGATACAGATGCTGGAAGAGCAAAGAACAGACGAGTTGAGTTTGCAATCACAGCCAATGAAAAAATGATTAATGACGCACAGAACGGGCAATAGTAATTACATATAAATATTTTCTTAAATAACCGCTTTTGCGGTTATTTTTGTATTTTTATGCTGGCTTTTCTTTAAAATTATTATTTTTGTATCTCAAATAACATAAATGAAGAAATATTTTAAACTGCTCCGTGTAGAGCAATGGGTAAAAAACCTGTTTGTTTTTGTTCCATTATTTTTCTCTGGCAATATCCAGAATATCGATCTGCTTACCAAAAGTATTTTCGCTTTCATTATTTTCTCCCTGGCAGCAAGTGCCGTTTATATTCTGAATGATTATAACGATATTGAAGCAGACCGAAAACACCCCGAAAAAAGAAGAAGGCCTCTCGCAAGCGGTGCCATTTCAAAACATCAGGCAATAGGGATTTTAGCAGGGCTTATCATTGCAGATATTGCACTCGTATTTTTTGCACAGGTTTATTTTCAGCATAGTCTCTGGAAATTTGCTACCATTATAGGTTCTTATTTCGTAATGAACCTTGCATACACTTTCAGGTTAAAGCATGTTGCCATTATTGATATTTCCATTATTGCGCTGGGGTTTGTTCTCAGAGTATTGGCCGGAGGGTATATTACCGGAATCAGCATTTCCCAATGGGCTATTTTACTGACTTTCGTGCTTGCGCTTGTATTGGCCATAGGAAAAAGAAGAGGCGAACTCATCAATGCGCAGATTTCGGGTAAAACAAGAAAAGCTCTGGACGGATATAATGTTCAGTTTGCAGATATTGCACTTTCTATTTCCGTTACGCTGGCTATCGTGTGTTACCTGATGTTTACGCTCTCACCGGAAGTACAGGCAAAATTTCATCAGCGCGTTTTTTACACCGTAATTTTTGTTGTTTTTGCTTTTTTAAGATATTTACAACAGACGCTGGTTTACAACAGAACAGAATCCCCCACTAAAATCGTCTATCGTGACAGGTATATTCAGGCAACTTTATTGCTGTGGGTCGCTGCATTTTTAATTCAAATTTATTTTAAAAAATGAAGCCGGATTTTGTACAAAAAGTGACCAATTGGGGAAATTATCCCGTTGTGGAAAAGGAAATGCGTTCTGAAGACAGCTTCCGGAAAATAAAAGAATTTGTGCTTACCCACAATGAAGTGATCGCACGTGGAAACGGAAGATGCTACGGAGATGCTTCACTGGGAGAACATATATTTTCAACTAAAAAACTGAATAAATTCATCAGCTTTGACCGCTTAAACGGAATTATCGAATGTGAATCGGGAGTTTTGCTTTCCGATATCCTGGAAATTGCCGTACCGCAGGGATATTTTCTTTATGTTACGCCGGGAACGAAATTCGTATCGGTGGGAGGTGCCATTGCATCGGATATTCACGGGAAAAATCATCATAGCGAAGGATGCTTTTCAGAATATGTCATTGACTTTAAATTAATGATTGAAAATGGGGATATCATTACGTGCTCAAGAGAGGAAAATTCTGAAAAATTCTGGTCTACCATTGGAGGAATGGGACTTACAGGAATTATTCTTTCCGCAAAATTCAAATTGAAAAATATTCAGACGGCATATATTCGCCAGGAAAGCATTAAAGCGGAAAACCTTGATGAAATCTTCAGGCTTTTTGAAGAAAGTGAAAGCTGGACGTATAATGTGGCATGGATCGACTGCCTCCAGAAAGGTAAAAATATTGGAAGAAGCATCATGATGAGAGGAGAACACGCTTTTCAGCATGAGCTGCCCCAAAAATTCAGAGATCAGCCTTTAAGGCTCAAAAAAAAGTTTGAGCCAAAAGTTCCTTTCTATTTTCCCGGATTTGTTTTAAATGCCTTTACCGTAAAGATTTTTAATTACTTTTATTTTAAAAAACAATCTAAAAAAGAATTAAAAGATTTTATTGATTACGAAACCTTTTTTTATCCTCTTGATTTTGTAAAAGACTGGAACAAGATTTACGGAAAATCCGGATTCATTCAATACCAGATGATGATCCCAAAAGAAAAAGGCAAGGAGGGAATGAGAAAAATCCTTGAAACAATAGCCAATAGCGGAAACGGTTCGTTTCTGGCGGTATTAAAACTGTATGGTAAAGAAAATCCTGAGGCGTACAATTCCTTTCCTTTTGAAGGTTATTCGCTGGCGTTGGATTTTAAGGTAAATGCTAAACTAAAAAAGCTCATCGACAAGCTGGATGATATTGTGGAAGAATATAACGGAAAGATTTATCTTACCAAAGACAGCATGAGCAGATCATCACTCACGAATTACCTCAAAAATGTTCAGAGTTCAAAATTTGTGTCTTTGCAGCACAAAAGAATCATAAATAATAATTAGCACAGATGATTGTTTTAGGAAGTACCTCGGAAGTAGCACAGGCATTTGTAGAAGAAGCTCTGAAGCAGGGAGGAAAGTTTGAAAAAATTTATCTCATTACCTCAAATGTAGAAACAACGGAAAGATTTGCAAGGCATATTGACGTGAAATTTCTCCAGCAGGCGGAAGTGATTGAATTGGATGTAATGAAAGAAACGGATTACAGTGTATTTGAACACATTAATTCAAATCTTTTATTTTGTGCTGTAGGATATTTGGGTGAAGGAACGGAAGAGGGTTTGTATGATAATAAAAATACCGAAAGGATTATTGACATCAATTATGCGAAACTCGTTCCGGTGCTTACTTATTTTGCACAGAAATTTGAAAGCAGAAGATCGGGAACCATTATCGGGCTCTCATCGGTTGCCGGTGACCGCGGAAGGCAGAGTAACTTTATCTATGGCAGTGCAAAAGCAGCTTTTACGGCTTACCTGAGCGGTCTCAGGAATTATCTTTCCGATAAAAAAGTTCATGTCATCACCGTGAAACCTGGATTTATGGCAACCAAAATGACTGAAGGTCTTCCCCTGAATCCTAAACTTACAGCAACTCCGGAGCAGGCAGCCAAATGTATTTTTAAAGCTTATAAAAAAAGAAAAGATATCGTGTATGTTTTGCCCGTTTGGGAGATTATTATGTTCATCATCAGGAATATTCCGGAGTTTATATTTAAAAAGCTTAAATTATAATTATTTATATTTAAAAATATCTTTCCGACATTTGCGTTAACATAAAATTAAAGAAATTCAATGAAGAAATTGTATTGTTTTGATTTCGACGGGACTCTTACGTACAAAGACACTATGTTTATGTACCTTCGGTTTTACGATCCTGTAAAATTCAGATTACAGTTTCTGAAGCATGTTCCACTTTTCGTTTTGCTTAAATTAAAGCTTGCCGATACCGAAAAAGTAAAGAAGAGCTTCATTAGTTCTATTCTTAAAGGGCAGACGCAGGAAAAAATAGAAAAAAAATCCAGACAGTTTTTTGAGCAGCATTACCCGAAAATTATCCGTGAGAATGCCCTGGATTTCATCCGGAATATTGATCGTGAGCATACCCACAGCCTTTTGGTTACTGCTTCGCTGGATATCTGGGCAAAACCCTTTGCAGAAGCGTTTCAAATGCAGCTTGTGGCAACAAAAGCAGAATTTAAAAACGGAATTTTCACCGGCAATTTCATGGGAAGAAACTGTAACGGAAAAGAAAAACTCATTCGCATACAGGCGGAAATTATCAACCATAAATACGATAAAATCATTGCTTTCGGAGATACTTCAGGAGACAGGCCAATGCTTCAATGGGCAAATGAAGGACATTATCAATTTTTTCACTAATTTTGACAAATGAAATTCAGGATGGAGATTTGGCTTTTAAAGCTGAAAAATAAATCTTTATGCTGTGCTTTTCGGTAATAAACTGATTCCGTAGAAATAAAATCTTCAAAGTAAAATGAATAAAATATATTTGGATAACGCTGCTACAACACCTCTTGCAGAAGAAGTTATCGATGCCATGGTTGATACCATGAAAATGAATTTCGGAAACCCGTCTTCAACACACAGTTTTGGACAGGAAGCGAAAATTCTTATCGAAAACGTAAGAAGGCAGGTTGCAGATTATCTTCATGTTACTCCTGCCGAAATTATATTTACATCGTGCGGGACAGAATCCAATAACATGATCATCAAATCCGCTGTTGATCATCTTGAAGTACAGAGAATTATAAGCTCACCTCTGGAGCATAAATGTGTTTCTGAAAGTATTCTGGATATGAAAAACAGGAAAGGAGTAGAAGTAAACTATATCCGTCCTGACGAAAAAGGTGATATCGACCTTGTAAAGCTGGAAGCATTGCTGAAATCTTCAGATAAAAAAACACTGGTAAGCCTTATGCATGCCAACAACGAAATAGGAAATCTTATTGATATTAAAAAGGTTGCGGAACTTTGTAAAGCCAATAATGCCCTTTTTCATTCGGATACGGTGCAGACAATGGCTCATATGCCGCTCGACTTTTCCGATATTCAGGTAGATTTTGCATCATGCAGTGCCCATAAATTTCACGGGCCGAAAGGAATTGGCTTTGCCTTTATCAGAAAATCAAGTGGATTAAAAGGAATTATTACAGGTGGTCCCCAGGAAAGAAGCTTAAGAGCGGGAACAGAAAATGTGGCAGGAATTGTAGGATTAGGAAAAGCTCTCGAAATATCGTTAAATCATCTGGAAGAATATGCAGCTCACATGCAGAATATTAAAGCGTATGCTGTGGAAAAACTTACACAAGTTGTTCCGGGAATTAAGTTTAATGGAAGAAGCTCGGAAAAGGAAACCAGTCTTTACACGGTTTTAAGTGCTTTATTACCATATAAAAATCCATTGATCGGTCTTCAGCTTGATATGAAGGGAATAGCAATTTCGCAGGGCAGTGCTTGTTCTTCAGGGGCATCAAAACCCTCTATGGTTATGATGATGGTTCTTTCTGAAGAGGAGATGGATCATTGCACGCCATTGCGTATTTCGTTCAGCCACTTAACTACTATGGAAGATATTGATGCATTAGCTGATGCTTTACATGAAATTTCTAAAGATTTTGTTATAGAAAATACAAATGTTGAGCATAGATAATCCTATCACTAAAATGGCTTAATTTTGGGTACTGGTTTAGGAGTAAACAAGAATATAATATTAATTTAATAAAAGAAATAAAATGGCTTTAGAAATTACAGACAGCTCATTTCAGGAAACGGTTTTAAAATCAGATAAGCCGGTATTGGTAGACTTCTGGGCAGTATGGTGCGGGCCTTGCAGAACGCTGGGACCAATCATAGAGGAAGTTGCCGCAGATTTTGACGGGAAAGCAGTGGTAGGAAAAGTAGACGTAGACAACAATCAGGAAATTTCCATGCAATATGGAATCAGAAATATCCCTACGGTTCTTATTTTCAAGAATGGTGAGGTTGTTGACAAATTAGTTGGGGTAGCACCAAAAGATGTGATCGCTCAAAAATTAAGCGCACACTTGTAAAATAATAAGTTTGATAATGAATGCCTTCCGCTTTGGGAAGGCTTTTTTTTCTAAAATAGTTTGCAGGTAAGGAAAAAAGTTGTAGTTTTGCAATCACAAAAAAGAAACAACGTTCTTTAAAGAATTGATCCGGTAGTTCAGCTGGTTAGAATGCCGCCCTGTCACGGCGGAGGTCGCGGGTTCGAGTCCCGTCCGGATCGCAGAAGTTTTATCAATTTCTTTAAAAAATTGATCCGGTAGTTCAGCTGGTTAGAATGCCGCCCTGTCACGGCGGAGGTCGCGGGTTCGAGTCCCGTCCGGATCGCAACTACAATATCAAAGTAGTACAAAAAGCTTTAAAACGTATGTTTTAAAGCTTTTTTTGTTTTATGTCTGTTCAAAGAGAACTAAAAAAGCATAATCTGAAAGTGACCTATTCAGTGACCTGTTGAAATAGGTTAAAAAGGTCACTGGAAATTCAGACAAACCCTTTTCAGCAGCTGGTTCAGCAACTGAACATCTTGTGTTAAGTTTTTACTAAGGTTAATTTTAAATCTCAAAAGCTAAACGATATGAACAAGACATTCAATTTACTTTTCTATGTGAAGAAATCGAAAATCAATTCTGTAGGAGAGTCTCCTATTTATTTGCGGATTACCATCGACGGCAAAATAACCGAAATAAGCACAAAGCGTACAGTAAAGCCTACGAAATGGAATTCTGCAATGCAGAAGGTTAGTGGCTCTTCGGAAGAATGCAGATCCCTTAATTATTATTTGAAAACATTTGAGCAAAAAGTTTACGATACCTATCACGAATTAATCAGAGATAAGGAAGCCGTAACTTCTGAGGCTATTAAGAATAAGTTAGTAGGTAGAGGTAGAATAACCCGAACACTCATTCCCGTTTTTCAGGATCATAATGATCGAATGGAGAAACTTATAGACAAAGAATTTGCCCAAGGAACGTTAACCCGTTATAAGACCTGTCTGAAACATACCAAAGATTTTTTGAAATGGAAATATAGTATTACCGACATTGAAATAAAAAAGATCGATTATGCTTTTCTAAACGATTTTGAATTTTTTTTAAGGACTGAAAGATCCTGTAATAATAATTCTGCAGTAAAATATATCAAGAATTTTGGTAAGATTATACGTATCTGTCTTGCAAATGGATGGATGGAAAGAGATCCTTTTATGAACTATCATTCTAAGTTTAATGAAGTGACAAGAATGTTCCTTAATGAAAAGGAGATAGAAGTACTTTTTGCCAAAGATTTTAAAAATGAGAGATTGTCTTTGGTAAGAGATATTTTTCTGTTCAGCTGTTTCACCGGACTAGCGTACATTGATACTCAAAAACTAACATATCAAAATATCAATTTGGGACTTGATGGCTCTCAATGGATTTATACAAAACGTCAGAAAACTAAAACTACTTCTAATATTCCCTTACTTTCTCAAACAGAGAAAATTATTGAAAAATACAAAAATCATCCAGTATGTCTTAATAATGGAAAGTTGCTGCCTATTCTGAGTAATCAAAAGATGAATGCATATCTTAAGGAGATTGCCGACCTGTGCGGAATTAACAAAGAATTGACCTATCATATTGCACGACATACCTTTGCAACAACGATAACTTTATCTAATGGGGTTTCCATTGAAAGTGTTAGTAAAATGCTAGGTCACAAGAGCATTAAGACAACACAGCATTATGCGAAAATACTTGATAAAAAAGTCAGTGAGGATATGATGGAATTGAAGCAAAAATTTACTAATAAGGAAATTGTTGTAATTTTTTAGGTAACTCATTTTTGCTGAAGGATTCTTGATAATTGTAATAATAAAGATTATCTACTGAACTCTGGAAAAAACCTTAATTTCAAGGAAATCGGACTGCGTTTTCCCATCATCTATGTGAAACACTCTTTCGATTTTTATTGATTTATAATAGCTAATTAATTGAAATCTGTGAGTATCATTTATATGTTATTTAATAAGTAATGTATTAAAAAAATGCTCAGCAAAAATAAAACAGTGGTGACTATGAGCAAGAAAATGTTGTTCTCGTAAAATGTATTATTATTAATACGTTTTTTGTTATTGTAGTAATTAATATATGAAAATAATAAAACTATAGCTCCAACAATGACAATTACAATCCCTACAAGACTGGAATGTCCATTTTGAGCGTGCACTGTGTTTTTAGCTTCTGCAACTAAAGGTATCTGCTTAAGAAATAGGGAAAATTTAACTAGTATGAATCCGAAACCCATCAATGCTATCGATGTTCGCATCCACGCAAGAAATGTTCTTTCATTTGCCAAATGTTCACTGGTATGATTTGGTTTATCTTTATTCATATCTTATTCAAAATTTATCTTATGCCTACAATAGCTAACAATACCAAATTTACAAATTAAGTTTGAAATAGATTTTTTATCTATTAGCAATTTGCAACAAAATAAAATGTTCTAGGTTACATATTGACGGTTTATATTCAGAAGAAATATATTATATTAGAAGAAATATTTTTGCAATGGAACATACTGAATTTTCTTCCGATGTCATTTCTTCACAGGAATTACTTGATAAGCTTTACCAAAATGGTAATATAAAAACCTACCGGGAAGGTGAAATCATTTTAGATGAAAATGCTTCGATCCGATCTATACCAATTGTAATGAAGGGATTGTTGAAAGTAATACGAACGGAAGAAGATGGAAGAGAAATATTATTATACTATATTAAAGCAGGTGAAAGCTGCATTATGTCTTTTCTTGGTGGAATGCATAATGAAAAGAGTATTGTAAAGGCAGAAGTTGAAGAAGATTCCGAGATACTTTTCTTACCTGTAGAAAAGGTTTCGCTCTTTATCAAAGAATATCCGGAATGGCTGGACTATATTTTCAGACTATATCACAAACGCTTTGAAGAATTACTGGATATTATTAATGCTATAGCTTTTAAAAAGGTAGATGAGCGACTACTAAATCTTCTTACTAAAAAAGCAGAAATAGCAAATTCAAATACTATAGTCGTTACTCACGAGCAGCTTGCGAATGAACTTGGAACAGTAAGAGTTGTTGTTTCCCGACTTCTAAAGCAATTGGAAGATTCTGGAAAAGTGAAATTGGGAAGAAACAAAATTATTTTTTCAGATCTGAACTAAAATTTTCTTATGTAACAAAAGTAGCGGTGCAGTAAAATAGAAATATCCATTTTTGTCATATAAAATTAAAGAGATGGAAATTTTCGGATACATTGCCGCAATATTTATTGGTATTTCCTTAGGGCTGATAGGAGGAGGGGGAAGTATTCTTACTGTGCCTGTCTTAGTATATCTCTTTGGTATAGATGCCTTCGTAGCCACAGAATATTCACTTTTCATAGTTGGAATCAGCAGTGTGGTAGGTTCATTTTCCTACTTTAAGAAAGGGCTGGTTAATATAAAAACAGCTTTGGTTTTTGGTGTCCCGTCAATAATATCTATTTTTTTGACCAGAAATTTTATTTTGCCACTGATTCCTGATGAAGTTCTTACAATCAGTACTTTAGTGGTTACCAAAGATATCTTATTACTTCTGATTTTTGCATTATTAATGATTCTCGCATCGTACAAAATGATTCAAAGTAGAGTAGCGCCGCAGATAGAATCGATTCATTTTAATAAAAATAACAATCTTTTGGCAGCAGGGCAAGGGTCGGTTGTCGGGGTGCTTACTGGTTTGGTCGGTGCGGGTGGTGGCTTTATGATTATTCCTGCACTCGTCAATTTGCTCAAGACACCAATGAAGGTAGCCATCGGTACCTCGCTTGTCATCATTTCCCTGAATTCCCTTATCGGATTTTTCACTTCAATGCACAACGTCCCGATCAACTGGAAACTACTTGCAACGGTCTCATCCATTTCCATAGTGGGGATTATTATAGGAGCACAATTGTCAAAAAAAATAGACGGTAGAAAACTCAAACCTGCTTTCGGCTGGTTCATCTTAATAATGGGAATTTACATTATTGTAAGAGAGCTTTTAATGTAGCTTTTGAGCATCTTTTGCAGCGTGAGTTTGTCGGAAAATTATTGCATCCAGGTTCGCTGATTCTCAATAAAAGAATTCAGTTATTTTTATTCGAAAAATCTATTTTGTATTTTAGAAAAGAGAAATAAACTGCTCTGTAACAAAAGTAACCGTATATGTAATCTTAAACATATATTTTTGAAATAAATTAATTAAAATGATAGAAGTTATAAAACAACCCTGGCCGTGGTATATTGCGGGTCCGTTAATAGGGCTTACAGTTCCGGCTTTGCTGATACTGGGTAACAAATCTTTTGGAATCAGTTCATCTTTAAGGCATATTTGCGCAGCGTGTATTCCAGCCAACATTATTTTTTTCAAATACGACTGGAAAAAAGAACTCTGGAATTTGTTTTTCGTTTTTGGGATTTTGCTCGGTGGAGTTGTCGCATCTCAATTCCTTATGAATCCTGGAGAATTATCGATTAATCCGAATCTGAAAGCCGAACTTGCAACCTACGGAATTACCGATTACAGCAATCTCGTTCCTGCTCAATTGATGAATTTTGCGAGTCTTTTAACGATAAAAGGTTTCATTACTATGGTTGTCGGTGGATTTTTGGTAGGTTTCGGAACCCGTTATGCAGGTGGTTGTACCAGTGGACACGCCATTATGGGATTGGCAAATTTGCAGTTACCATCACTTATTGCCACAATATGCTTTATGGCAGGAGGTTTTCTAATGGCGAACGTGATTTTGCCGATAATTCTTTCACTTTAATTTAAAAAAATATGGCAACAGAAAAAGATATACGTCATCAGGACAGCGTTTGCACCAACGAAAGTCATCTTACTCACAAATGGTATTACAATCTTAAATACCTTTTGGTAGGAATTGTATTTGGGATTGTATTTGTAAAAGCAGAAATCATCAGCTGGTTCAGGATTCAGGAGATGTTCCGTTTGCAGTCGTTTTTTATGTACGGCGTAATCGGTAGTGCAGTTCTTACAGGAATGATTTCAGTGTTTATTATTAAGAAATTCAACATCAAAACAATTTACGGGGAAAGGATTTCAATTACACCGAAGAAATTTAACAAAGGACAAATCTATGGCGGGCTGATTTTTGGATTTGGCTGGGCAATGACGGGTGCCTGTCCGGGACCTCTTTTCGCACAGATTGGAACAGGTGCATTGGCTGTTGGAGTTACTTTGCTGAGTGCCATTTTTGGAACTTGGGTCTATGGATATTTGAGGGATAAATTGCCCCACTAATATATTTTATTTAAAAAAGATTAATAAAAAGCAAAGATAAGCAAAACGGTTAAACCCGTTATTATACAATGCTTTATAAAAGTGTAGTCTTTTTTCGGAAGTCGTTGTCCGATAGGTTTTGGGCTTGAAAATGCAAAGTTAGGTTCCTAAATCGTTACCAATTCAATCGGTAACTGATAAAGACTAATAGGTTATATTTCAGTCTTTTGCACTCCTTTTTACATTTCCTTGTAACTCAATGTAATTTAATTTTAAACATTAAACATTGTGGTTATGGAACAGACAAAAAGGTCAACGTTTAAATTGCTTTTCTACCTGAAAAAGAACGAACCAAAAAAGAACGGTAATGCTCCGATTATGGCACGTATTACCATTGACGGAACTCCTAAAACTTTCGGAACAAAGTTAGAAATTAATGCAGATAATTGGGATTTAAAGTTCGGCAGAGTTTTAGGCAAAAGTGCTGAAGCAGTGAGAGTAAATAAAAAATTAGACAACATACGTGGTCGTATTGATACGATTTACGAGAATATGCTCAAAAATGAGGGCTTTGCTACCGCGCAGAAAGTGAAGCTCGCCTTTTTGGGTGTAGGTGTAATGGACGATGCTGTTTTAAAAGTTTTTAATGACCAGAATGAGCAATTTGAGAAACTGGTCGAAAAGGAAGAACGCTCAGAGGGTACTTACAATAAGTACATCACGGTTTACAATCATCTTTCCAAGTTTATACAGGAACGTTATCATCGTGATGATATGGCTTTTCGTGAATTGAACAACGATTTTATCCGTGAGTTTGATTTTTACCTCCGCTATGATTTACAGTTAAGCCATAATACTATTTGGGTGTACACAATGCCCGTATTGGCTTTGGCAGAACTGGCTATTAAAAAGGGATTGATACGAGATAATCCGTTTCAGGATTACGAAATAAATATGGAAGAAACCGACAGAGGTTACATATTGAAAGAAGACGTTGAGAAACTAATGTTATCCAAAGCACCGCACCCACGGTACGAAGTTGTAAAAGACCTGTTTATTTTCAGTTGTTTTACAGGGCTTGCGTATGCGGATATTAAGAAATTGAAAAGAAATAATATTCAATCTTTCTTTGACGGTCATCAATGGATTATCAGCCGGAGAAAGAAATCAGATGTTGCTTCCAATGTCAGGTTAATGGATATTCCAAAACGCATTATTGAAAAATATCAAGGTACAACAAGGAATGAATTTATCTTTCCAATTCCAACCAATGCTACCTGCAATAACCACGTTACCAAACTGATTGAAAACGCAGAGATTGTTACAGAGCAAAAAGTAACTTTCCACACGGCAAGGCATACTTTCGGAACAATGTTTTTGACCGAGGGCGTACCACTTGAAAGTTTAAGCAAAATGATGGGACACAAAAATATTTCTACCACACAGATTTATGCAAAAATTACCAGTCAGAAAATCAGTAAGGATATGGATTTGGTAACACCTAAATTCAAGGCAATGGAAGAAGCATTTTTAACGGTAGCTATTTAATTAAATCCGACACAACTAATAGAACAGAGCTTGACGGCTCTGTTTTTTTTTGCCCTAAACTTTTTATAGCCAAAGCACATTTACCCCTTTCCAATTCCCTCGCTGTAAAAGAGCTTTTTTCGGCTACTTCTGAAACAGCCATTTTAAAAACACCCTACCTCCGCTAATTCCATTTACAGCATTTTTAAAATCCCTGATAATGTGGCTTTGAGAGCCACACAAGCTAAAAAAACATTTATCAATCCAGCTAATTGGAAGTGTTATTTCAAATCACTACGAACCATTTTCAAATGCCATCTTCTTAGGCTTCCACAATAGTTTTTATCCAAAGTGCCGTATGCTTTTTTGTCTCATTTCAAGAGCAAAGGTATTTCCGTGTTCTTAACGCCACCAAAAGGTCACGCAAGTTTGGAAAAAAATCTCCACCCGTTGGGTAGTATTTGTTTTCCAAAACCTTGTGTCGGCTAAACACGAACCTTTTATGCTCGTGAAACGAAACATAGCATACTCCGGCTCTTTACACGAATAAAAAAAAATGTCAGATACGAAGATTAAAAGCATTGAAAATGGTAATGAAACGAAACAGCACCTCCTCTCATTGCCGAATAAATCAAAAAAAAAACAAATCGAAATCAATAACTAAAAATCAAAGAAGATGAACATCACAGGCAGACTGACAAGAAATGCGGAAGTACGCACATTGTCGAACGAAAAACAGGTAGTAAACTTTTCAGTAGCGGTAAACGACAGCTACAAGAACAAGCAGGGCGAACGAGTAGAGCAAACAACCTACTTCGATTGTGCCTATTGGATAACCGCAAACGTGGCAAGGCTACTGACAAAAGGCACTTTGGTAGAACTCACAGGACGTGTAAGCACAAGAGCGTGGGTAAACAAAGAGGGCGAAGCAAGAGCAGGTCTGAATTTCCACACCTCACAAATCAAATTGCACGGAGGTGGCAACAGAGCCGAAACCGTACAAGCTACTGCACAATCAGAAAGCAACGGATTTACAGCACAGGGAACAGAGGACGACCTACCATTCTAAAACAACAATTCAATCATTTTTTAACATCAAAATTTTATCAAAATGGCACATAACATCAATTTCAACGAGAAAACAGGAAAGTACAGTTTCTTTTCAGTAGAGCAAAAAGCGTGGCACGGTTTGGGGCAAATCGTGGAGCAATACCCAACAAGCGAGGAAGCAATCAAACACGCAGGGTTAGATTACGAGGTAGTGAAATCCCCACTATTTACCAAAGGTTCGGGCATTATCGAAACTGCCAAAGGCATAGAGATAGGCAGTAGCGAATTGGAAGTACCTAACTATTTCGCCAACATACGCACCGATAACAATGCAGTATTGGGCGTAGTGGGTAAAGATTACCATATCGTACAAAACCGTGAAGCCTTTAATTTCTTTGATGCTATCGTAGGCGGTGGCGAGGGCATTCTCTATGAAACCGCAGGAGCATTGGGCAACGGAGAACGCATTTTTATCACAGCCAAACTGCCTGACTATATCCGTGTAGGCAATGGCGATGATGTAACGGAGAAATACATTTTCCTTACCACTTCGCACGATGGTAGCGGAAGTATTACCGCAGCGTTTACGCCTATCCGTATCGTTTGCCAAAATACCTTAAACGCTTCATTGCGTAATATGACCAACGTTGTCCGTATTAAGCACACTTCGGGAGCAAAACAACGTATCGAGAACGCCCACAAGATTATGGGATTGGCAAACACATTGAGCGACCAATTACAGGGCATTTTCAACGATTGGACAAAGGTAAGAGCAACAGACAAAGAGGTTAGAAAACTGATACAGTTGGCACTTTGCCCGAACAAAGAAACGCTTGACCTTATCAAAAAAGGTGCGGAAGATGAAATGTCCACAATGTTCAAAAACACCGTTGAGAACGCATTTGCATACGCAATGACAAGCGACACCCAACAAATGGACACCACAAAAGGTACATTGTTCGGAGCGTACAACGCTGTTACAGGCTATTTCCAAAATGTACGCAGTTACAAAGACAACGAAGCCAAACTACAATCCATTGTATTAGGTGGAACGGCTCAACTCAAATCACAGAAAGCATTTGAGTTGTGTACCGCCTTTGCTTCGGACGGTGCGGAAATCCTAAACCTTAATTAAATAACCACAGGCTACCGCCTTAATCGGTGGTAGCCTACTATAAAACCCAAGCAATGACAATAGGAATATATAAAGCAACGCTGAAGCACGACACAGGCACAACAACGCTCAGAGTAGTATCACTAAGCGGAAAACAGGGAGCTATACAGCAGATAACAACCTCAGAGGGTTGCCCCGAATGTGCCATTGTGGATATAGTAGAAATTTTAAACGATACAAAACAGCAGGATATGAAAGCAACAACAATCGAGGAAGCTAAAAGTCTGGCGAGAGCCAAGAGCCTTGAAAAGAAGCATAAAGACGAAAGCGTATTTATTATTTACTGCAATCGTACAGAGCATTTCTATATAGATACAGACGGTTTAATACGCCTTTGGGAAAAGTCGCACGGCTACTATGTAAATGGGGTTTACACCGCAGAAAATTAACACTAACAATAAAACATTTGATTATGGTTAATTGGTGCAACAATACGGTTTATTTCGAGGGAACACCCGAAGCAATCGAACAGATACAACAGCTATTCAAAGCAATGGCTGAAAAACAGGAAAAAGAAGAATGCGGACAATTGCCCGACTTCGTAGAGGATAGCAATGGCGGTTATTTTTTCGACATCTATTGTAACGAGGGCGATACAGGGATATTTCAATACGAAACAAAATGGTCGCCAAATACTGAAGTGCTGAAAAAGATAGCAGAACAGTATAATGTGAGTTTCTCACAGGACTATGAAGAAGTGAGCAACCTTGTATATGGCAGGGCAACCTATTCTGACAAGCTACTCACGAATATTTATTTGGAGTACGAGGACTTTGAAAAGTTTCACTTTGACGAAGAAACCGATACCTACCACTTTGAGGGCGAACCTCACGAAAGTGATTGCGACATATTGGAAACTCTATTGGAACGGAAAATTGAAAATCATCAACCTTTAAACCAAGTACAATGAAAACTGAAACAATAGCTACAAAGTTTGTACGTCACGATGTACCCGAATTACAATCCCTGCAATACGCTAAAGTGTACCTGCTAAGGGAAAAACTGAACAAAGGAGAGAAGATGAACCGAGCCGAGAAAAATTGGCTTGCGGAAGCCGTAAACCGAAATGCCTTTTTCAAAAAAGCCGTTCCCTTGCAAGGCTATCGTTTTGGGTTTGAAGATGTGCTGAAAACTTATTTGGTAAAGCAGTACGACAGTTGGCACGAATACAATGCTCCCGACAAAACAAGCCTTAAAACCATTGTTTACGGCAAGATTGAGCAAATCGCAGAAATCAAAAATTAACAGGATAGCAATGTACATAACAGATTTAAACGGTTGCCTAATTGAAGTAACAGACCTTGACGAAGCCATTAAAATAACAGCAGATTACAAGGAATACAGGCACAAGGACAAAAGTTTTTCAGAGTTCGACAAACGGAAAAAAGCCTATTGGACGGATATGTACGAGAAACTGAAAGCAATTAAAGAACAAGTAACAACAATTAAAATTTAGAACAATGAACACAAATTTTTTCAATCAGATACAGCAGTTGGATTTTACAGGAGTATTGCAACTGAACATTTCTAAGGGAGTAGAAAATAACCTAATTGTATCGGTTATTCTCAACAATGAGCAATGCGGAGATAGTGCCAAAAACCTCATTCCCCCATTGACATTTAACGCCACGCCCGAAGAGTTTGACGAGGGATTTTTTCAGCAGATAACCGCACCTATACAAACTGTTTCGGGCTTAATGGTGGATATGGAAGCCTTTATGAAGCAAATGGAAGCAGTCAAAATGCAATCCGAAATGGAGAAGCAGAAAGCCGAGAAAGCCAAAAAGGAAAAAGAAGCCAAAGACAAGAAATACAAAGACGGTATGGCAAAGGTGGACGAGTTGGAGAAAGAGGGCAAATTCCGTGAAGCGTGGATGAAAGTACCTGACATTACCGAGTTTCCCGAAAAAGCGGACGATATACGCAAACGCAAATCCACCTTATCCGACAAGTTCGGAACACCGAGCCTTTTCGGAGCAATGGAAGAACCAACAGCAGAGCCACCACAAACGGAAGAAGCTACTGCCGATTATCCCATTGATGAAGCAGACGAGAACGAAGAACAGTATTAACCCTTAAAATCGAATTTATGTTATTAGCAACAGTATTACCGAGAGTTTTTATACTCAAAGATAAAGGACAGGACATCACATTGACCGACCCCGAAACACGTTGGAGCGTGGAAGCAGTAATGAATTTTTATGCCAATATGTACCCAATTTTGACAACTGCAAAGGTATCAGCACCGAAGATTAAGGATGATGCAGTCGAGTACAGATTTGAAAGCGTAATGGGAACAAAAGGATAATTTAAAACCGTAAAGCAATGAACTATGCAACGCAACAAAATATCGGGAACAATCCATATACCCGAACAGCAAAGGCAACAGAAGTTGCACCGACAGTTGGGCGAGTTCGCACAATGGATGCAAAGACCAAAAGACGCAGACCAAGTACAGAAAGACAAACGGAAATCCGTACCGATAGCAATGCTACCAATGGTTTTTTAAAATGTACGTTTCTGCCTAAACTGAAAACCGCACAATCTGTACAGGCTTGTAAGAAATCGGAAAGGGATTTTTATCAGTCCCTTTCCAAACTTGCCAAGCATTACAGCATTGAGCCAATGCCAACCCGACAGGATTACGGCTATCCATACAATATGGTATTGGCTATGTGGGATATGGATACCCAAATGAAACGAAGCAATAGAAATTGGGACGGTTTTAAATTGGTACAGGACAGTAAGAAAACCTTTTTAGCAAGCGAGGAAAGATACGACACAGGTACAACGTTGTTTTACATTCCCATTGTTCCACTCTTTGAAATGTTGCACGACAAACAGCGGAAGCACACCGCACATTTACTGACTTCGGTTTGCAGTTATCTGTACCATATTACCCAAATACCGTATTACAGACAGCAAGACAGCTATTTGTATTGGCTGTATGAAACCCACAAAGATTGGGTAGAACAGGACGATGAAACAGAAGATACCGAAAGCTATAAAAGTGAGTTGAGAAAAGCGGAAACCGTGGGCGATAGGATTGAGCAGAAGTTATACAACCGTATAAATCTAACGGTATTTGAACAGCGTTTAAGCCGTTTTAAAAGCCGTGATACATTTGATAAAGAATGTTGGAACGTGGCTTGTAATGCCTTTGCCCTTTATACGGAATACCCGACAGCAAGTATTTTCCGAAACGCACCAATGCCCGAACAAGACCCCTATAACGATGATTGCGAAAACGAAGTTATCGGAATGGAAAAGTATATCTCCTTTATTTCCGATACCAAAGGTTGGCTTTATGAAAGCCTTACAGAAAGCATCAACAACGAGTTTAACGAGTACGGAGTAATGGAAGAACCGACCATTAACAAAGTCTTTGACGGAAGTAAAATATCGGTTGGAAACCTTGATTTTGAGAACCGACTGTTTGAACTATTGGACGACCTTTCATACCTATTGAATAACTATAAAACCACAGAATAATGAACAATGCAACCGACATAACAGCAAATTTCGGAACGCTTTATTTTCCTAAATCAGCATTGGTTTTTTACGAAACCAACAGCACGGAGAAAGAAACCTATGTAGAGCATTTCGATATGGATAAGGACGGAAACCCTATCAATGCCCACCCATTGACCGTAAAAGAAGCCAATGTTTTGGCAAAGTGTTTACAGACCGATGAAGAAAAGAACACCGCCTTTTTAAAGTCAAAAGGAATTTTGCCTACCAATGTTCTGCACATCAATCCGAGCCTTGATAAAGGCACTGTACTATGGTACACCAAAACACAGCAAAGACAACTGTATTTTGTGGACAGTCTGGGCATTCCCAACGGAATGGCACAAGTACCCGCAATGCTTTGGTTGGCGAGCAAAAGCAGTCTGACTGTATTTGCTTTGGCAAACGACAGAAGACCCACCGAGAAAACACCTTTGCATTACACCCCATTTTTCAACATCTACGAAAAAGGCAATGTATGTATGGGAACGGTAAGTATTGATATTAAAAATTCGGCTTCGGTTGAAGAATTTATACAGGCTTGGGAGCATTATTTTTTCAATTCCTATTTCAGCCATTCATTGTGTGAGAACTTGACCAAAAAGAACATCGTAACCCTTTGGAAAGACCTTGTTAATACAAACAAACCCTTTCCGAAAGAAGCATTAAAAAAGAACAACAAAACACTTAAAAATCTATTGTGATGAATACCGATAAAACAAAAATACATTTTACAGACAACTATCTGCTAAACCCGACCAACCCCATTACGGTAAACCTTATCGGAGCAGGTGGCACAGGCTCAAAAGTTTTGACAGCCTTGTTAGAAATAAACGAAAGTTTGACCGCTTTAGGACACGCAGGGTTGTCCGTAAGATTGTGGGATGATGATATTATCTCGACTGCAAATTTAGGCAGACAGCGTTTTTTTGAAAGCGAAACAGGATTGTATAAATCCGTTGCTTTAATCAACCGTGTAAACCGTTGTATCGGTACAAATTGGAAAGCGGAGAACCGAAAATTTGAAAAGGATAATTTCGGGCGAATACCCGAAGAAGCACAGGCGACCATTACTATTACTTGCGTTGATAATGTACAGGCACGTTTTGGCGTTGCCGAAATACTGAAAGCAGTCAGCCACCGCAGAAGTTACAGAGATACACCAAAATATTGGTTGGATTTTGGGAACAGCCAACACACAGGACAAGTTTTGTTATCTACTATCGGAGAGATAAAACAGCCTAATTCCGAAAAATACGAAACGGTGGCAAGCCTGCCATTTGTTACCGAAGAATTTGGCGACTTGCTGAAGCAATCCGAAGAACAGGACGACACACCAAGTTGCTCACTTGCCGAAGCATTGCAAAAACAGGATTTGTTTATCAATGGCTCATTGGCTCAAATGGGTTGTTCCTTACTTTGGGACTTATTTCGCTATGGAATGACGGAATACAGGGGATTTTTCCACAATCTGAAAGACTACCGCACCCAACCGATAAAGGTTGGGTAAAGCCCGAAAATCGGGCGGCAAAAAGACACACCTCCCGATGGTCGGGCAGTCTTTTTGCATCTTATAAGGTGCAACCCCTTTGCCAAAATGCAGGACTACGCACCGTCCTTACTTCACATTTTACCAAACAGGTTGCGACATTATTTGCGTGGGATATTCATTATCCCATTTATTGTTTATGGTATGACTTCTTTTCTTTTCACACAGCGACCAAAGAAAAGAAGCAAAAGAACGTCGCTTTATTTAGAACAGATATTTAAACTTTCTCGATAGCTCTTTTAAAATCGTCTGCATCGCTACCGATAAGCAGATGACTTTCTACACCTATTTCCGAAAGGATTTTTGCGGTTTCTATATCATCAATATCACTGTGGGCAATTAGTCTAATAGTTGGGTATTTAGCCTTTAATTCCTGAAGCTGTTCCAGCACATTCTCATCATAAAAGTCAAGGTCTATAATAGCCGTTTTGGGGAGTTTCTTTAATGTTGATAATTGAGATAAGCCGTTCGTAATGTTTTCCGAACGGAATAAGATTTCAAATCCTGAAGCAATTAGGTCTTTGCAGATAAAATCTAAAACAGGGCTTTTATCATTGATAAGGGCAAGACTGTTTTTTTCGGGGGTGTTTATTGTTTCCATACTACCATTTTTTTAATGTTAGTCGGTGGAACCTGCAAAAAAATAAGGCGCAGGCAACCACACTTACCGATACTAAGGCACTGGTACGCCCAAACCCCGAATAAGCGAGCGCCCACGCCTATGACGTGAGCGTTCTTACTTATTGCCTCGGGGTTACAAAAATTACCAGTTTTTAGTACCAAGACCTAAAGCAAAAACACTTTAAGTATTTCTATATTTTCACTTACAAATATACAAAAGTAGTTTTGATGGAAAGATACCCGGAACGAAATTAATTGTAATTAAGAAGTTTGAATAGATATGTAATTCTGTTCCAGCACGGTCAGAATATCACTTTCTTTATAGATTATCTTACCACCTATCTGTATATATGGTAAAATGGTATCATCACGGTATTGCTGTAAAGTCCGTTTGCTGATGTGTAACATTCTGCACACCTCTTCGCCCGACAGATAAATTTCTCCATTCATTACAGGACGGTAATTTTTCAATATTTCCTCAATACGGTTTCGTAACTGCGTAATCATTTCCTTATGGGCAATGATTTCTTCGGTTTCATTTGTCAGTAAATCCATTGTCATTTGTATTGTACGGCTGTCCGGCTTGTAGCAAAGCCTGTACATCCGAGAGTTTATAATAATTCTTGCGGTTGAGTTTAGAATACGGCAACAAACCTTTGTCCTTATAGGTCTGTAAAGTCCGTTTGGTAATGTTCATCATCAGGCATACCTCCTGGTTATCCAGCCATTTTTCTTCATTGAAAATCGGGGTGTATTTTTGGGTAGCACTTTCGGTTAGTTCCAAAAGCTCCTTTATATCATTCGTCATTCCGTCCAATGCGGATTTTGCTATTGCGATTACTTCCATATTTGCTCAATTTTTCTGTGGAAGTCGAAGATATTAAGGCTTGTTACAGGGCTAAAGAATGTTGCACCCTTTGGCTTTGAAAGGCAGTGTTTGGCGTTTTACGTTTGCCATAAACAAAAAATCGGATAACCTTTTGGGCTATCCGATTTATTTAGTTGGGATTTACGAAATTCAAAATTCTGTTATATTCAGGAGGGTAATAAGCAAGCTCCCATATATGTCCATCGGGGTCAGAAAAATATCCTGCATATACGCCGAGTGTTTCATTGATAGTAGCATCGTGCGTAACCTTGCCACCGTACTCTGAAACTTTTATCAATGCTTTATCTACTTCTTCTTCAGACGACAGAATACAACTCATAATTGTCCCCACATTATCTTTTGGAAGTTGTACGGAACGACCTGTTTTAAGGCTGTAATACGCTTCAAACCTGTTCTTTTCTATTAGGAATAGATTAAGGTTAGGCAGTTCGATAATAATCAAACCGTCTTCAAGAAATATATCAGGCGTATTGCTGAATAGATTTTTGTAGAATGTTACCGACCTTTCCGGAAACTCAACGGGTAAATAAATGATTGCACCTTTTACGTTCATACACTGTTCTTAATATGCTGCAAATTTAGCCAAAACTAACGTGTGCTTTGTACCTCTACCTGTTGCTGTTTCTTTTCCTTATCCTTTTTCATCTGCCTCCACGACCAGATGAGTAGAATGCCAAGAATTATCAAAGCGTATGCAATCCATCTGCCTACACGCTCTATAAAGCGAATAAATACCGATGCTTCAAAGCTCGAAAAACCCTCAGCACCTACGGCATTACGCCTGTAAAATTTTCTTCTTTTTATCCAATAGATAAGCCCTATCCCTATCACAAGCGGGATTATACCCATCACCAATTGAGAAGTTACCGCATTCATAGCCACAAGATTTTAATTCAAGTAAATTTAAACAAAATAGACCTGAATAGGTGTTGATTTTTAAACTTTTAGGTATTATTAATAAATCCATTTGTTGTCAAATGCTTAAAATCGAAAACGGCTTACCATTAAGATAAGCCGCTTTCTTTGTTTATGGAAATAATAAATTATTCAGAGTTTGTCGCAATGTATAAAATATTACTTAATCACTGCTGTTAAACTGAAAACTTATTTGCTTTTCGTTCCCAAAGCTGTCAGAAATCCACACATCAAAGGATTGTGATACGGCAGAAGTAGAAGTATAGTACAACCTGAATTGCTCCGTTGGTAATGGGTACAAATCATTCGGCTGATACGGCGGTTCATCGTAATATCTCAATGTGCCTTGTCCGTCAAATTGAAAATAACGGAGGAAATATTGCGTATTGCTGTAATTTCCGGTACGCTGTATGGTAATGCGTATTTCAACAGTCTGTCCGTTGGCAACGTCCTTTGGTACTGGCATTACATTGACCTCAAAAGGAAAATCGTTTTGTATTTCGAGGTCATCATCTTTGCTGCAAGATACCAAAGAAACTGAACTTGTCAGGACTGCCAGCATTACATATAACGGCAGTAATCCTATTCTGAATTTATTAAATATTGCTATCATCTTTTTACGTTTTAAAAGTTAAACCTTAATCCCAAGCCTGCGGACGGTCGGAACTGTCGCAAATCTGTACCCCAAAAGACTTTTGTGCGTCCTTGCAGGACGAGTACAAATCGGTCAGACAGGTACGTTTCAAAGGTCAGCCGACCACCGGCACCATAAATGAAATTATCTTCGCTCATTATCTTCGCACCGTCAAACAACATTTCTTCGCCACGGTTGATATTTTCGTAACCGACAACGCCTGTTATCCCGGCGTTGAGCGTAATGTTCTTACGGGTATCGCCCAACAAAAAGAAACTGTAACCGCCCTCAGCGGTATAAGTTTCCTGTGGTATGCGTTGGTCTTTATAATCGTGATATTGGTGTGTATATTCCAATGCCCATATCTGATAATTCCCGTTTTTGCCATTTACCGTCATACCGAGGTTGATGTAATAATCGTTACCGATTTTATCATCAGACAAAATGCCTGTGCTTATTTCCAAACCTTTCTGTTTGGGTAGCATTCTTTGTGCCTGTGTTACCGTGATGGCCACAAAGAGCAGCATCACGGTATAGATATATTTATTCATTGTAATTGCTTTAAAGGGTTATTAAAATTTCAGGTGCATATCATTGATTACACGGGCTTTGATTAAGTCCGAATTTTCCACCTGAAGCGTTTGGTGTCGTCCGCCGTTTTTCTCAAAGATTTCAATCAGCAGAACCTTGTCATCGGCAATAGTAAACTGGTCTAAGAGAAAAACATTTTGTTCGGTAGATTGTCCGTTTATGCTGTCCTCCAAAGGTTTGTAAGTGCGAAGCGGTATCATTGGTCGTTCCTGCACTACGGTGCGTTTGGCAACTTTTTTATCTACTACTTTGAAATTGATAAAATCAATGTTAAACGGTACGTTGCTTTTGTTTCTCAATTCCGTATGGAAATAATATTTGCCGTTGTGTATGTAAATGCCTTTCAGGATAAACTGAATACCGAAGCTCTTTGCCCCAATGTGCTTTACAATACGCTTATCTTTCTTGTAAATGGTTTCCAATAACAAACCAGCCAAAGACGGCGAATTGTTTCCCAGTTCCTCGAAAAGCACATCGTTTCCGTTGGCTTTATCTACCGCTTTTTGCATTGTCAGCAAGTCATAGCTCAACGCTTCCGGGTAAGAACTGTAATACACGTTAAAGGAGTAAAAACGTCCGTCATTGGTAATTACGGAAAAGTTGGTTTCGGCTTCAAAATTCCTAACCGATGCTTTTACACGCAATACGTTTTCTGCATCTTCCGCTTTTCCGGCAATCAGGTATTCACTACCCAAATCCACATAACGGATAGCGGTCGGGAAAATCAGGTGCGAAGTTTTATCATACGTTACTTCCATACGGTACGGTTCAATCCTGCCCAATTCCAGAGGCGTTTTTACCGTTGCACTATCCTGTGCAAAGGTGGTTACGGCAGAGCCGATGGTCAGGGCTACTGCCCAAAATGTTTTAAAAATATTTTTCATTTTCTTTGATATTTAATTTTTATGGTAATGAAACAAGATCCGTTGCACGGAACTGGTTTCATTTTTTAATTATTTGAAATTGACTTTACTGTTTTGATACAAGAAATACCTGGTGTCCTGCTTTTAATGTTACTTTTGGGGTGCGTACTTTCTTGGCGAAATAGCCCGAAATTCCCTGCACCACACCACGGCTTAAATCGGCAGCTACCTGTTGTCCGGCATTCTGTGTCAGCATTACACTTGTTCCACCTGTCTGGCTCATATTACCTGCCATTTCGGTAAGGGCATTCATTTCAGGAGAGTATGGAACATACAGACCTTGCTGTCCGTCCAAATCATAAATGGTTATATCTACCGGAATGATGTTGCCCTCCAATTCAACAGAGGTAATTTTAAGCTGTAAACGTCCGCCCTGAAACTTGGCATTAGCCGTTACAATCGTTCCCTGCGGGATGGTACGGTTGGGTGTTTTTGCAGGTTCTAATAACCGCAATCTTACACCCGTTTCGCCAACAACAGTCTGTGCATCGTGTACGCAGGCTTTGATACTGTTTTTTGGCTGTACCACTTGCTCGGTAGCACCTGCTGTATAAAAACCCCTGTTTCGGGTTTCGCTCCAATTTTCCAAAAACTCGCTGTCCGTAGGTTCACGATACAAGGCAGATACGGTATTTTTTCTTGCCGCAGTAAAAGATACAAAATACTCTTTCTTGCTTGCACCCGCAGTTCCTGAAGCTGTACCGTTTGCAGGTACGGGTTGTTGTTCTGCGTTGCCTGTGGTCGTATTGGTCGGTAGATACTTTGCCGCCATCTGGTAGGATTTTTCCATTAATGCCAATTGGTCATCTACGGTTGTTGGCTTTGGTACAACTTTTTCAGCCAACTTTTCTTTCAGTTCGTCCAATTGCTTACGGAGTTCCATCGTTTCCGAATTGTTGTCCTGATAGAAATTGCCCAATGTACTTTGTGCATTTCGATAGCTGTTCAATGCAGAATTATTGTTTCTTCCCGAATTTCTACCACCGTTTCCATAGCCTGTGCTTTCGTTTTCATCATCTTCTGTAAATTCATCAGCAGGTTCTTCCTTATCATCGGCATTCCAATAGTCCGAAAGTGTTGCCAAAGCGTTACGCTTTTCCTGTTCTTTGCGTTCCAGCATTTCCTGCTCATACGCCTTGCCTTTGTCGGCAGGCATTCCTGCTCCGGTAGCTTGTGGGACGGCATCGTTTAGCCCGATGTTTTCGATTTCCTTTTTGTCAGCAGACGGTTTGAAAATTAAATACATACAGCCAACGAAAACAATACCCATCAAACCAAAAATCAAAGGTTTTTTGAGCTTTTCCGTTTTGTTCTCCGTACCGTTTTGCAGTACATCGGCGGTTTCTTTCGGGTTCCCTTCCGTTACCCGAACAACCGACTTTTTGTTCTCATTTTCTTTCATAAATCTGATTTTTTAAAATTGTTGATAATGTGTCCTGCAACCTTGCAGGACTTTCATTCTTTTTGAGGACAGGATTTTCGATATGCTCTATCGACATATCGTTTTTTGACTTGCCTGTATCGTACCATACTTTGGCAACAACACCTACGGTCAGAAGCAGATAACCAATAAAGAAGTACAGCGTATATTGGTGTTGCTTCGCTAATGGTAAAGCTCTCCAACGGTCGTCCAGCTTATCAAAAAACCTGTCCATATTTTCCCTTAATTTTTTCATACTTTAATTATTTGAGGTTATCACATTCTAAACCCTCTTTTTTTCGGAGCAAGCTGTTCTTTAGGTGTGTCGAGGACTTTAGAAAGGGCTTCCTTTGTGGTCGGAACTGACCCTGTTGTAAGGTTTGTCAGTTCCGATTTTTTCATTGACTGCCCGTAACGGTCTGTTCTTTCAATGTTCATTTTCTGCACATCGAAATTGCCGTCTTCGTACTGTACCCGCATATAACATTCGGTTTTCGGCTTTTCTTCGCCGTTCCATTCGATGTAAGTCCTTAATGAAAAGCTGTCTGCATTAAGCGGTTTATCTGTACCGTTCTTGCACGCCTCCAAAAAATCGCTGATACTGTCCTTTAGCTTACCTGCATAAGCACTCTCCGTTTGGAAATAACCGTTATATCCTTTATCCGTAAGGGTTTTTACGAACGTGTTTAAATCAAGTGATTGTTCCATATTCATAAATTTTAGCGTTCGATGACTTCAATATCCTTATTCTCCACCACCGCAAATTTTTCGATGTTAAAGCCTTGTGGATTGTTGTCGGAACGAACGGAGTTTACGAGATAGCAGGAAGTAACCAGGTTACGGCGTGTTACATTACTTGACCTTATGATGAACTGTTTGGCGTAGGTACGAACCGCATACGGATAATTGTCGAAGTTGCACACGACACTATCCACCTCGATGCGTTGCTGTACGTTACCTGAAATAATCCTGCTGTAATAGCCTTTCTCCGACAGGTCTTTGTAATAATCGAAAGCACTTTTATCGGCAAGGTTGAAAGCCCTGCTCATATTGCTCTCGATAGCGTTCTTGTCCGGAGCAAGGGTAAAGAACAGTTCGTGAAAACGTCTGACGTGTTCCCTTGCTTCCACAGGTCGGTTAATACTCGCATCCTGCGACAAGGCAAGCATTAAGGATTTACCGTTATCCAGCACATAGATTTTTTGGCGTTGCTCATTGGCAAAACTGTACGATTTCCATACGGCAAATCCTACCACACCAATACAGAGAACCGCAAATACTATGGCATACAGACGTATCTGCCTGAAGCTGTTTTCTATATTTCTTAAAGTTTTAAATTCCATTGTTAAATGATGATTATTCGTTTTACATTATTTTTTGAGCAATTGCCCTCCGATGTTTCCGGCAGCAGAACCTGCTCCGGCACTTGCGATATTTCCGGCTTTCATTGCAGCTTGGTTTACATTACGTGTAAAGTTTCCTGCTCCGCCTGCCTGAATTACCCAGCCTGTTACCGTTGGAATAGTGAAGTAACCGATGATACCGATAATCATAAAGATGATATACACCGTATTGGAGGTATCGGGTACGAATGTGGGGTCAGACAGCATCGCAATATCCTTTTCCAATATGAGGGACTGTATTCTTGCAAGCATCGAACTGAACAAATCCGAAACAGGAAGCCACAGGTAAACACTCACATACCTCGTGAGCCATTGCGTGAGTGTGGACTGAAAGCCATCCCACACGGAGATGGCAAAGGCAATTGGACCGAGAATGCTTAAAACAATCAGGAAAAACGTTCGTATGGTATCAATGACCAAAGCAGCCGCCTGAAAAAGTATTTCCAAAAGATTGCGGAACCAGTCCTTTATAACTTTTTCTAACTGATAGGCTGTCCTGTCCATATACATTCCCGCCATTGTACCAATATCTGATGGCGACCACCCCAGCTCGTCCAGTTTTTTATCAAACTCTTCGTCCGATACCATAAAGGCGGTTTCAGGATTTCTGACCATTGCCTCGTATTCCAATTGGTCTTTCTGCTGTTGGAGTTTGTTCAAATCAAGTACCTGGTCTTCGAGTATGGCGTGTGTTCCTGTAACCACCGGGCTTAATACCGCATTGATTGTTCCCAACACCATAGTTGGGAAGAACATAATGCAAAGCCCCAATGCAAACGGACGCAAAAGTGGAAACATATCAATAGGTTCGGCACGGCTTAAAGCCTGCCAAACCTTTAATGCCACATAGAACAATGCTCCCAATCCGGCAAGTCCTTTAGCTACTGCCGCCATATCGCCTGCAAGCGGCATCATATCGTCGTAAAGCGAACGCAGGAGTTCGTGAAGATTATCCCATTCCATTTTTACCAGTATTTTTGGTTAGCAGTTCCATAGAGGTTAAGCACTCTTTGGGCATCATTTTTCTTTTTCGCTCTCAGGTAGCTGACAGATATATTTTTGTTGGTGTAGTAGCGAACAAGGCTGTGGTAGTCCTTAACTTCTTTGTACACACGGTCAATAATCTCCATACGCTCTTTGTCATTCAGCGAAAGGCTTGATGAGGTTATAATCTGTTTGAGTTCTTTCAGCAGTTCGGTACTTTCGTTAAGCAATGCTGCATAACCATTGCCGATGGCGACCAATTCGTTTGGTTTGAAATTCGGGTCGTTCATCATCTTACCGAAATTGGTAACATACATTTCGGACACATCGCCTACCAATAGCACTGTTTGCTGTACCTTACGGGCATCTTTCACAAGGTTGTTTACAGCTTGTAGCTTGTCGTAATATTCCTTACCCTGTTTGTACACTTTCTCTACCTCTTTGAAATTTTTAATCACATTGGACACTGTTGAAGAGGTCTGTACGATTTCGTTTGCAGAGTTGAGAATACCTGAAGCCAAATTTGCAGGGTCGGTTACAACCCATTGCGCTTTTGCGGACGGTGCTGCGGCAAACATTAGTGCCGTACACACCATAAAAAGAAACTTTTTCATTGTCTTGAAATTTTTGATTGTTAATTACTATTGATTTACATTGTCACGCCGTTGCATTGCGATATGCTTGATGGCGAGTTCCACGTTACCGTCCAGTTCGGAAGCGAGTTGCATCACTTCCATCTTTTCGGTTTCTTCCGTTGTGTATGCGTAGGATAAGGACCCGGCGCCTTGCCATATTGACTATGGTAGGTTTCCAAGAACTCTCCCCCGAACCGTACGTACCTGTCTCCAGGTATACGGCTCTCCATCAATTTATTCAGTCTAACTTGCCTGCGTGTATCTTATCGTGGCATTTTGAGCATACTGCCAAGGTTTTTCTTCTCCTTGCACTCATTCGTTTTTCCCAGTCTTGCTTACCTTTCAGGTCTTTCAATTTGCGTATATGGTGCATTTCCAATTTCTCGTTGGCACCGCATAATTCGCATTTCTGGTTTTGCAACCTTGTTATAAGGCTGTTTCTTCCTCCTGTAATGGTAACCGTGACGGGTAAACTATCCACGTAAGCACCACGGGCAGCTTTTTGGCGTTTGAAACCCTCTTTGTAAAAGCGTCTGTACATTATATCTCCTTTCCTGTTTTTGTAGGGAATGGAAAACACTCCGTTGATACATCTTTTAGTCTTTTCCTGACTGATTGAAGTTTGGTATTTCAGTGCATACGTTTTGTACATACTGTACTCCAAGATGTAAGAAAATGACTGGACAAACGAGCTGTTGTTGGCAATTGAGTAATAATTGTAAAAGCCCCGTATTTCAGCGTTGTACTGACTGATGATTTCTAAGTCATCCAAGTCTTTCATGTAATAGCGTGAGCGTGGTTTCCAAACTTCTGTGCCTTTTTCATTTACCTGTTTCATGGCATTATATCTCAGTAGCTTTTTCTTCATCACGTCTGCTGTGACACGGAGTACAATCTTATCTCCGAAACATCTTACGGATCTACCGTGCTTATCTCTCTTGGATTCATCGGAGTTTCGCACGGAGACATCAAAGCCTAAGAATTTGGCTGGTTTCTTAGCATTAGTCACCAAGGTTTTTTCATCAGACAGTTCAAGTTTCAGTTTTTCATCAAGGTAAACCTTGATGTCTTCCTTTATCTTTTTGCAGTCTTCTTTGCTACCTATGACCCCGATAAGAAAATCGTCCGCATACCTAACGTATTTTAACTTTCTGAAACTGCCATCCATCTTGTCATAAGCTGGATATTTGTTTCTTTCCTGTCTCGACTCTTTGATGTACTTAATCATCTGCTCTCTGACAGTTTCGTCTGTCTCACATTTGAGTTTCTTGGCCAAGCGGTATCGTCTCTGTTCGTGTAGCCTGTACTGGCGTGTTGCCGTAGTTCTTTTACCCTTATCGAAGTCCTTGATATAATCCTTGACATATTTATCGAGTTTATCAAGGTAAATGTTGGCAAGGATGGGGCTTACAATCCCACCTTGCGGTGTGCCACTGTATGTTTTGTGGTACACCCAATCTTCAATATACCCTGCATTGAGGAACTTTCGTATCAACCGAATGAACCTGTCGTCAGCGATACGCTCCTTTAGGATACCAATCAATATTTCGTGATTGATATTGTCGAAGAAGCCTTTTATATCGCCCTCGATGAACCACCGTACAGCAGTGAATGACTGTTGGACGCTTAATAGGGCTGTGTGACAGCTTCTATTGGGTCGGAACCCATGTGAAGTATGCTCAAAGCTACCCTCATAAATTGCTTCCAATATCATTCTGATAACCTCCTGCACTAATTTGTCATCAAAAGATGGTATACCTAGCGGACGTTTCTTCCCGTTCTTTTTCGGAATGTATGTCCTCTTGGATGGGTTTGGCTGATAGGTCTCGTTTCGCAACGATGCAATCAGCCTTTCAATGCGGGATATACTCATTCCGTCGATGGTCTTTCCATCAACTCCTGCCGTCATATTGCCTACTTTACTGTAGATTTTCTGATAGGCGATAAAGTACATCTCTTCATTGAACAGAACCTTGTACAGCCTTTCGAACTTATAGTCCGTGTTTCCGCTGTGCCTTATTAGACTGTTCAATACTTTTTCTGGATTTCTCATAATGTCTCTCACATTTTCCGTTAATCGTATTAAACTAAATTGACTGTCTCCCTTCGCCATGTACAGGGCTTTCCCCTGCTCGGACTACTACGGAGACTCCGTTGCCGTATCGGATATTCAGGAGCTTTTTCCATAGCCACGCCTGTGGCATTCCGACTTAGGCAATCCCCATTTAGACATATAGCAACTATTGGCACGTTAGATTGTCGGATGCGATGTTCGCCCTTTTCTGCTTATTGCAGTTACGTTGTGGTCTGTTTATGCTATCACTACTACCTGTCATTAGGATATTACCACAAAGTGACGTTGGTAACTGTCTTCCGTCACTGCCTAAGAACTGACCGTTCGGACTGTCGTTCAATCAATCAAGACTTCATCCTTATATCTAACTTTTCAACTCGCCATTCAGTCGCAACACGACAATTAGTTGACTTATGGCTTTTCCGACATGCTACACTCCCCGTCGGGTTTCCCGTTCGGATAAGTCGGCTGTTGATGGGCGTTATAAACACTTGCCCAGTGGTTGCCAAACCACATTCACTATATGCCCTTATGGGCGCACGAGATACTCCTCCAAACTAACTTCTGTTGCGTACACTGCCGAGTGTGTTCCGCCCAAACCTATCCAAACCTCTTTGTACAAGCGACTGGCATCGTTGTTCATATTGATGGATAGTACCTGTCCTTTCTCTTTGTCCGTTAATCCGAGCATTGCCTGTATGTCATCGAATTTGTTCATATACTTTCGCTGGTCTAAGAGAATTTTGCAGTCCGAATTGTTGATGATACTTTCCTTTACGATAGGCGATTGGATTATATCATCGACCTCCTGCGTTACGACTATGGCTTCGCCGAAAAACTTCCTAACCGTTTTAAAGAGGTACTTTATGTATTCCGCCATACCTTCTTTGGCGATTGCTTTCCAGGCTTCTTCAATCAAAATGAGCTTGCGGATACCTTTCAGCCTTCGCATCTTGTTGATGAACACCTCCATAATGATAATCGTGACTATGGGAAAGAGGATTTTGTGGTCTTTAATCGCATCAATTTCAAACACAATAAAGCGTTTGGATAACAGGTCTAACTGCTTGTCCGAGTTCAGCAGATAGTCATACTCGCCACCTTTGTAATAAGGTTCCAAAACGTTGAGAAAATTGGCAATGTCAAAGTCTTTTTCACGAACCTGTTTTTCTTCCAATACTTTGCGGTAATCTCCTTTTACATATTCGTAAAAACCATTGAACGATGGAAAAATGCCCTCGTTTTTTATACGGTCGATATAACCGGAAACGGCATTGGAAAGAGCTACTTCTTCAGACCTTGTAGGCGGTTCATCATCACGTTTCCAAAGCGTGAGTATCAAAGTTTTGATACTTTCACGCTTCTCGATGTCGAACACGCCATCATCGGTGTAGAAAGGATTGAACGCAATCGGGTTGTCCTCCGTGTAGGTAAAATATACACCGTCTTCCCCTTTTGTTTTTCCTTTAATCAGCTCACACAATCCCTGATACGAGTTCCCCGTATCTACCAGCAGTACGTGAGCACCTTGCTCATAGTATTGCCTTACCATATGGTTTGTGAAGAACGATTTACCCGAACCTGACGGACCAAGTATGAACTTGTTCCGGTTCGTTATTATCCCACGTTTCATCGGCAAATCCGATATATCCAAATGGATAGGTTTTCCTGTAAGCCTGTCAGCCATTTTTATCCCGAAAGGGGACGGCGAATTGTGGTAGTTGGTTTCTTCGGTAAAGAAACATAAGGCAGGTTCTATGAACGTGTAAAAACTTTCCTCACTCGGAAAATCGCCTGCATTGCCGGGCATTGCCGCCCAGTACAAAGTGGCTACATCCGTAGTGTTGTGCCGAGGCTTACACTCCATCAGTGCCAACGCACTACCGCAATCGTTCTTTAGCTGCTTCAGTTCCGCAGGGTCTTCCGACCACGCCATAATGTTGAAGTGCGCACGGATTGAGGACAGCCCGAAGCTGTGGGCTTCGTTCAGGTACTTTTCTATCCACTCTTTGTTGATTTGGTTGGCACGGCTGTACCTCGCCAGTGAGTGCATATTCCTTGCGGACTTCTCAAACTTTTGCAGGTTGTCTTCGCTGTTATCCAAAAAAATGTACTGGTTGTAAATGTGGTTACAGCTTAACAGCAAGCCCACGGGTGCGGCGAATGACAGGCGGCAGTCGCTACGGTCGGTAGATAGCTTTTCAAAACGGGTATCTGCCGATACCGTTCCGGGCAGGTCGTCCGTATCTGAAAGGGTATGCAGGCTTAACCTTTTGTTACCGATGCGCACCTCTTCGTTTCCGAGTGCGATGTCCTGCAT
>NZ_JAYLAA010000015.1:0-2660 GCF_035819015.1 Chryseobacterium salviniae
TATCCGATGGTATTACTGCCTCCTTCATAGCCTGTAGGATTGAAGCTGTGATCTACTATCTTTACCAGGCGGTTGCCCGAATAAATGTATTCCAGGTCATCTATTTTTTCCGCATTGTCACTGTAAAAGCTTTTGGCATTTCTGCTAAGGTTTTCAATATTGCCATTTTTATCATAGGTTACCTCTTCATTATTCCAATCGTTTTGTGGTATTGAGAAATCCGGATTTAAAAAGATGCCCTGGGTAAGGCGGTTCAAGCCATCATACTGGTAGGCATATCTTTTCAGGATCTGGTTCGAGGATACTCTCCAATTTACTTCCGAGATATTCCCGTTGTACCTCTTGGGAGACAAAGAGGCATCGGTAGGATTCTGATACCGGATATCGTACCCGAAAAGCTTGCTTTCCATGTATGAGGTTGCCTCCGGGTTAATCCCGGTCATCCATCCCCGGATGTTGTATTGATAGTCTACGGTTTGAAGTCCTCTTCCTAAAGCAGTTCCGCCTACTTTTTTGGTTTGAAGCTGGGAAAGTTCGTTGTAGGTGTTTTGTGAGATGAAATGCTCACTACAAAAAAATTTAAAGACTTCTTTAATAAAAATGTAGCCGCTCTATAAAACAAAAACCCACCGCTTTACGGTGGGTTCTTTATTGTTGCTCACGGATTAAAAATCCGCGAGAGCGGGTTATAAATTTATTTTATCACTTTTCTTCCCCCATTTTTTATATAATTGAAAGTCATGAACTTGATCCAAACTATAATCTAATGATTTATTTATAATTTCATTAGTTTTAATATTTAAGACTGTGAAACCTTCTTTAAAAACATTATCATTTTTAATGAATTTTTTTTCAATTATAGACATACAAGGTACTCCTAAAGAATCATGAGGAGGAATAGATATTAAATTTGTTGCTTCAAAATTAATTTTAAAAGTATCTTTTCTATATATGCTTCTATAATTACTTTTTATCTCTTTCAAAGAAATTTTAATTGTATCATCAGTAGAGTTCGGAAAAAGTAAAAAAAATTCTACGTTTTTGATATAAACACTATCGTTTTTAGGATAATCACAAACTAAATTTTGGAAAGAGCAAAGTACAACATCATTATTGGTTTTTTGTTTTTTACACGAATAAAAAACAATTAAACTAATAATTATTAAGATAAAAAAAATATTACTGTTTAGGCTTATATGTTTCATAGTTCGATTTTGCTTCCCTATAGTTTTGTTTCATTTTCTTCTGAAAATCTTCTGTTGTAAGTTTAAATATAGGAGATTTCATTTGATTTTCATAAATCGTCATGTGAGCTTTTTCACCTTCTATCCATGTTTGAGGATTAAGTGTTAAATGACTTACCTCGCCTCCTTCATGGCTTAAAGCAGAAATCATATTATATTTATTATCCAAAAAAGGATGAACAGTTTCATTTCCCACCATTATAGATATTGTATTCGTCTTTATATCTCCTGTCATAAGAGCATCAGCCTGAAATTTTCCTCCATTAAAACTACTTGTTTTACCAACCATTTGTCCTGCTTCAAAATGATAGTCTGCAATTCCTAAAGATGTACTATTGCCTTGGAGTTTGCTTAAATCCACACCAGCATCTTTAGCATAGTGATTTGCAATTTTTGTAAGTGTAGAATAATTGCCTTTATTGAATTCAATATCACTGAGTTTTTTTTCTTGCCAAGGAGCTTGAAGTTTAGCTAAGCTAATATTCTCTTGTCTATTTTTCCCAAATACATAATTTACTACGATATTATTTGTTTTTCTATTATCTGTATATAAATAATTACCGTTTTGATCAAAATGATCATCTGGAGGAACCGGCTTTCTTCCATCGGGATCAATAAATCGTATTGGATTATTAAATGCATAATTGTAAGGACTATGACGGCGCATTTTTTCTGCCATAGGATCCACGACGCCCCATCTTCCAATATCCGGCATATAAAATCTTGCTCCATAATCATACATCCCGGTCTCTTGAAGCTCCTTTCCATTGTACTTGTAATTGTACAGGCTATTTACCCCAAAAATCGCCTTCTCTTCCCTCAGGATATTCATCCCGAAAGGATAGTAATCATTCTGGTCGGTAATTTCAGCATAGCCATTAGAGTCTTTTTTATAGCTCACCCTTACGTTTCCTAAATGATCTTTGTACTGGTAAATATACTCATTATTTTCATAATCGTAAAATCCTTCCGCAGTAGGGAAAAACTGAAGGGCAGCAATGGGTTCTTCCTGCAATATTTTCTCTATAAATGCTTCCTGCTCGTAGGCAAATTCCATAGGATCAAATTCATTGGGTGCTGTACCCATTGTCGTAAGATACTGAAAACCGTCTAAGTATTCTGTAATGGTGGTAAAGGTATTGCCATCATCCTTTAGATAATTTAATATCTTTTTAAGCTTAGAGCCGTCTGCTCGATACAAATGAAACAGTTTTTTCTTATTGTTCTCAATATTCAGTGAATTGGGGAGATTCAGGTAGTTGTACCCGATCTGATTAATCTGCTTATCCGGCATACTGATCATATTCCCGTTTTCGTCATATCCTATGGCATTACTGCCTCCTTCATAGCCTGTAGGATTGAAGCTGTGATCTACTATCTTTACCAGGCGGTTGCCCGAATAAACGTATTCCAGGT
>NZ_JAYLAA010000016.1:0-15870 GCF_035819015.1 Chryseobacterium salviniae
TTTTTTGGTGTGGGGGGGGGCCCACCCCCCCCCCCCGAAACCAGAAAAGAGCTCAGACATGCCGCTCAATCCGGGCTAGGAAACCTGCATCATACTTCCGATCCAATCCTATACCATCAAAGACATCTTATCTAAATTACTAAAAATAACTCACATGATAAGAATCATCAAGATCAATCTTAGTCTTAACCATTACCCTCAATCCGGCTTATAAAACTGATACTCCCCATTCTCATAAAATGCATGAATATGCTGTAAACCATTTGTTAAAACAATTTCTTTTGCTCCAATAATCGAGTTGTATCTCGCAGTTTGTTCAAATGTTTTTTCGGTTAATTTAATTTGAGGAGCCTTACATTCAATTAAAATTTTAGGCTCTGTCTTTTCAGTAATTAAAAGATCAATTCTTTTCGTTAAACCATTTAAAACGATCTTTTTTTCCGTAATCAAAGCAGAAACAGAGTAATACTTTACCGAAAGATAATAATGGATCCAGTGTTGGCGCACCCATTCTTCAGGAGTGAGCAAAAGGTAAGTTTTACGAACCAGATCATAAATAAAAAACTTATCTTTGTCTTTCTTGAATTTAAAATCAAAAGTTTCCTGAAAATTCAGTTTTGGAAGTTCCATTTATTAAGATGAAAGAATTAGATTTAATCCTCAAAAATATTAAAAATAAAGAAGTTCTGCCGATTTATTTTTTTCATGGAGAAGAACCTTACTTTATAGATCTTGCCGTAAAAGCATTTGAGCACGACTTTCTGGAGGAAGATGAAAAAGCATTCAACCAGACTGTGGTGTACGGAAAAGATACCTCTTACCAGGAAATTCTTTCCCTGGCGAGACAGTTTCCGATGATGGGCGATAAGCAGGTAATTATTGTAAAGGAAGCGCAGGATTTAAAATTCAATGAAGAAGAAAACAGAGTTCTGGAAGCGTATGTGAGCAATCCTGTTCCTTCTACCGTGCTGGTTTTTGCGCATAAACATAAAAAATTAGACAGCCGTAAAAAAGCCACCAAAGCCCTTGATAAAGCCAATGCATTAATCCTGAGCGAATCGGTAAAGGAAAACAACCTTCCGAAATGGATCTCTGATGAATGCATCAGGCTGAACATCAAAACAGCCCCGAACATTTCTCATCTCCTTGCCGAATATCTTGGAAACGACCTTTCCAGGATCGCCAATGAGCTGAATAAATTAAAGATCATCCTGAAACCCGGAGAAATTTTGGATGGCAAAATAGTGGAAGATCACATTGGGATCAGTAAAGAATACAATGTTTTTGAACTGCAGAAGGCTTTAGGAACAAAAAATGCCAATGCAGCATTTAAAATTGCTCATTTCATGGGAAAAAATCCGAAGAATAATCCTTTCGTAATGATGCTGGCAAGCCTGTACAACTACTTTTCAAACGTCATTATTTACAATACGATGGCCGGTCAGCCGCCACAGGTTATCGCTGCACAAATGGGCGTGAATCCTTACTTTATTAAAGATTACGCAGAATCGGCAAGGTTGTATCCTCTGAAACATGCAACGCGGGTCATTTCTATTTTAAGGGAATTTGATATGAAGGGAAAAGGTCTTGGAGCGGTGAATATGAGCGAAGCAGAACTGATCAAGGAGCTGGTTTATAAAATCATCAACGTCGATAAAATTAAGATGAAAGTGTGATTTGATCGATTGTTAGTTGTTGTTGGTTGATTGATCTAATTTTACCATCAACTGACAACCAACATCCAACAACTAATATCGAAATTCAACATATCAGATATTGACAACTATCATTAAAATAACTTTAAATAAATATTAAAAATTACGAACTTAGCGCACGTAAATTTTTAATTCTTTTTGAAAAGCAAATTATGGAACAAAACATTTTAGATTGTGTGATCGTTGGATCCGGACCTTCAGGCTTTACCGCAGCAATTTATGCCGCAAGAGCAGATTTGAAACCAGAATTATACACAGGTCTGGAGCCGGGCGGGCAATTAACCACAACTACGGAGGTTGATAACTTTCCGGGGTATCCGGCGGGAATTACAGGTCCTGAAATGATGATGGATTTGCAAAAGCAGGCGGAAAGATTCGACACCAAAGTGCATTACGAAATGATCACTAAAGTTGAATTTTCTAAAGAAGCGGGAGGCGTTCACAAATTATATGCAGGCAATAAAGAGATTTTTGCCAGAACGGTAATTATTTCAACCGGAGCAACAGCAAAATATCTTGGACTGGATGATGAAAAGAAATACGCCGGTGGAGGCGTTTCCGCATGTGCAACCTGCGACGGATTTTTCTATAAAGGCAAAGATGTAGTGGTAGTTGGAGCAGGAGACACAGCGGCGGAAGAAGCTACTTATCTTGCGAAACTTTGTAAAAAAGTAACCATGCTGGTGAGAAAAGATGTTTTCAGAGCATCCAAAGCAATGATTCACAGGGTGCAGAATACCCCGAATATTGAAGTGAAATTCCATCATGAGCTTATTGCCATTGAAGGTGAAAATAATTTAGTGGAAAGAGCCGTGGTCATCAATAATGAGACTCAGGAAACTTCTACTATTGATGTAGACGGAATTTTTATCGCCATCGGTCACAAACCGAATACGGATATTTTCGCAGGGCAGATTGATCTGGATGAAAACGGATATATTGTAACCGAAAAAGGATCTGCGAGAACCAATCTTCCGGGAGTTTTTGCAGCAGGGGATGTTCAGGATCATATCTACAGACAAGCAATAACAGCAGCCGGAAGCGGATGTATGGCCGCTATGGATGCCGAAAAGTATCTTGCAGAATTACATTAAGAGTTCAACTTAAATAACATTTTAAACGTACTTTTTCAAGTGCGTTTTTTTATTTCTGAGCATTGAAGAGATTTTGAAGGATTTCACTTTAAAAATGAAAAATAATTTATCTGATTTATAGAAGATTATTAAGTTTTGTTAAAATTTCTTTCTGAAATATTTTGGCAGTACATAAAAACATTCTATATTTGCACCACTGAAAACGACGATACAATCGGAGTTGAGGGAGAGTTGGCAGAGTGGTCGATTGCGGCAGTCTTGAAAACTGTTGACTGTAACAGGTCCGGGGGTTCGAATCCCTCACTCTCCGCCAGGTTAGAAACCAAATAAACAAAACGCTGTAAACATCAATGCTTACAGCGTTTTTTATTTTGAATAATAAGATTCTTTTAATTGGTATTTCTTTTTTTATAATTTGTAAGATATAAACCCTTTTCAGAATTCTTTGAAAAATTATTGCTGAATTCCCAGAAGTAACGGGCATTTTTTCTTGCCTGTTCATTGGTGAAGTGTTCATACTCAATTCTGTAAATTGAACTGAACAAACGGGAACGCCCGACTCCGTGATGACAATGGATCAAAACAGGATAGTTTTTAGGATCATCCATTATTTTTAAAAATTTCTTCACAGTACTGTCCTGGGGAACCTGATCAGTTGGAAGGTTGAAATAATGAACCTCTGCAATCTTTTCCGCAGCAGCAGCTTCCGTATTCACCTGCTTTTTTGTTTCGGGATTGAGCTCTGTTTGCTCTGCACCGTCCCGTAAATCGATAATGGTTTTGATATGGTAATCGCTGATAATACCATGAAGTTTATCCAGCGGAATAACTCCGGAATTATAAACTTTATTTTCCGAGATTGTTACCAGATTATACCGGATTTTTTTCTGGTAAAAAGCAAAAGCTAAACCAAGGAACATTATTATAATCACAGAAATAATGGCAATTTTCATTTTTTTAGATGTGAAAACATTGTGCATAGGCTTGAAATTGTGAAATAAATTATGGCTGCTAAGATACTATCTTAGATTTAAATATCCGGTTTTACTTATTTTAGAAAATATTCAAACTTTTATGAGCTTAAAAACGTTAAAATGGAAAACTTTAAAACCACCATAACTTTCCACACAGAAAATTTTATCGAAAAGTATCATAATTATACACTGTTTCTACATTTTTACTATCTGTGGTACACTTTTAGCCCCCATTCACGCTTGTCTTTTTCTCTATTTTTGTATTTTCGTGACTGAAACTAATAAGGAACAATGAAGGACCCGGTACCACCTTTAAACTTTGAGCAGCTTGCTTACATATTTTCTTTACTCAATACTGCTACTGCTGTGCATGTTGGCGAAGACGCAAGGATTGAATTTGCAAACCAGGCCATGTTAGCTATTTGGGGCCGGGGTACGGAAGTCATCGGGAAGAGCCTGGAAGAAGCATTGCCTGAACTTTCTGGGCAGCCTTTTATTGAAATGTTTGCAAAAGTTTGGCGCGAAGGGATAACGATTTCGGGAAAAGATACTCCTGCAGATATATTGGTAGACGGAGTAATAAGTACCTATTACTTTGATTTTGAATACCGTGCCGTGAAAGATGAAAATGGCCAGGTCATAGCAATTTTGCATACGGCTACTGATGTCACTGAACGCTATCTGAACAGACGCGAGCTGGAAGAAGCCAGCCAGAATAAACAGCTGCTCATCCGTGAACAATCTTTAAACGAACAGCTTGCGGCAGCAAATGAGGAATTAAGCGCAGTTAATGAAGAGCTCGAAGCAAGCAGGGAAGAGCTTTCCCGTATAAATGCCGAGCTTGAACAGATAGTAGAAGACAGGGTAAAGGCTTTGGTGGAAAGTGAAGAGCGCTTCAGGTCAATGGCCGACAATACTGATATTCTCATCGCTGTACGCAACGAAGCTAATAAGTTGATTTATTTTAATAAAGCCTGGTCAAGGCTTAGTGGGCGAACTGCAGATCAACTGCTTGATAAAGGATGGTATGATCTGATTCATCCGCTGGACAAACAAAATTTTTTAAACATTCATCAGCAGGCATTTGTACAAAGAATTTCTTACAGTGCGGAGATGAGATTACTCGGTTCCGACGGATCGTATCACTGGCTGCTGAAAAAAGGAACACCAAGGTTTCTTTCTGACGGAAAATTTGCAGGATACATAAGTTCCTGTGTAGATATTACCCAGATGAAACTGGGCGAGCAGCAGCTGCAGGATATGAATGAAGAGTTAGCAGCTTCCAATGAAGAATTTGCTGCGCTTAATGAAGAACTTGCAACAACCAATGAAGAATTGGCAGAATCTAATGAAGAGCTATTGCTCAGTGAGGTGCGCTTTCGAAATCTCATCAGGCAGGCACCAATTGCCATATGTGTAATTCGGGCAGAAGATCTCATGGTTATTGAAGTGAACGATGGATATCTGGAATTGGTAGGAAGATCCAGGGAACAGCTAGAAATGCGGAGCATCTGGGAAGGAGTGGCAGAAGCTGCTGAAGTATATGGTCCGATTATGCAAAAGGTGATCGAAACCGGGACCGCATTTCACGGATTAGAACACGAGCTGATATTGAATAGAAACGGTGTAGATCAAATCATGTTTATCGATTTTGTGTATGAACCTGTCAAAGATTTAAAAGGAATGGTTACCTCCGTTATGGTCGTAGGCAATGATGTGACTGATAAAGTATTGGCGAGAAGGCAGATTGAAGATATTGAGGAAAGAAATCGTCTTGCTGTTGAAGCTTCGGAAATCGGAACATATGAGTTCAGATATGCGGAACAATCCGTAATAGGCTCCAGGCGTTTTGATGAAATTTTTGGCGTGACAAGCCCTGTTTCAAGAGCAGAGGTACTTACCAGCTTCCATCCTTTGGATGCCCATCTTAGCGATGAGGCTCATGCTGTTGCCAGGAAAACCGGAAAACTTTTCTATGAAGCCCGTATTGTTCTTCCCAACAACGATGTAAAGTGGCTTCGGTTACAGGGAAATGTTCATTATGATAAAGAAGGGAATGCGAAAAAATTACTTGGTACCGTGATGGATATTACAGCTTTAAAGCAGATTCAGCAACAGAAAGACGATTTCATCTCGATTGCCAGCCATGAGCTTAAAACTCCGCTTACCAGCCTGAAAGCTTCCTTACAGCTTCTTGATAGAATGAAGGTACATCCTACAGCTCTGCTGCCAAAATTAATTGAGCAGTCTAATAAAAGCATGGAAAAGATCTCCGAACTTGTGGAAGAGCTGCTGAACGTAACCAGGATCAATGAAGGCAAGGTTATGTTAAACAAAAAGAAATTTAATTTCGCCCATATGGTAGATGAGTGTTGTTCTCATGTCATCCATTTGGGAACGCATGAGCTGGTGGTAGAAGGTGAAAAAAATCTTGAGATTGTAGCAGATGAAAACAGAATCCAGCAGGTTGTCATCAACTTCATCAATAATGCCATTAAATATGCACCTAAAAGCAGGCAGATATTCCTGACCATTGAAAAAGAAACTCAGTCGGTGAAAGTTTCGGTAAGGGATGAAGGTCCGGGAATACCGGCTGAAAAGCTTCCTTATCTTTTTGAACGGTATTACCGAGTGGATCCTAATGGCATTCAGGCTTCCGGCCTTGGATTAGGATTATATATAAGCGCGGATATCATCGAACGTCATGGCGGGAAAATTGGCGTTGAAAGTGAAGAGGGCATAGGAAGTACGTTCTGGTTTACTATCCCTGACGATTTTTAATTAAAAATAATAAACTCAGAATTTTTAGAAAAACTAAAATATTTGCTCTGAACCTGCATTCGCTGATTGATATGAATAAAATTGATAAAGTCAATATAAAGTGATTTGTATCAATGCATTTTTTTCATTATTTTGTAAAAAAAGCAACTATGAAAAAAACTATTCAAATTCTAATCATGTTTTCCTTTCATTTGATTTTAGCACAAGTTGGCATTAATACAACTTCTCCCACGGCAACTCTTGATGTTAACGGAAATATCAGGGTAAGGCAGGCGAAAAATCTTGCAGGATTAAATTCTGCCAAAGACTCTATTTTGGTAATTGATAATTCAGGCTTCTTCAATAGAGTAAGTGCAGATATGGTTTTATCACAGGCAGGCACAGGTTTAATCGGAGTCGTAACAGACGGAACTGTTGCCGGTAATGGTAAAACAGGCACTCCTCTTAAAATTGCACAAAACGGTGCCGTCAGAATTGCAGCAACCGGCAATGTAGGAATAAGAACTAATTCTCCCCAAACCTCTTTACAGGTTAACGGCGGAGTTTCAATAACTTCTATTACAGTTAATTTAACCGCAGACAATCAACTTATTACAGTAGGGGATGCAAGCCATATAAAGCTTAATTCAAACAACACCACTGCAGCAAACAGAACTTTTACAATCAGTAATGGTTTAGCAGACGGTCAGATTGTTACAATTTATACAATTGCTGGTGCCGCTCAGTTGGCAGATACCGGCAATGTTAATATAGCCGGGACATTTAATATAGGTCTTGAAGATGTTATTCAGCTGATATGGACAGGCAGTAAATGGCTCCAAATTTCAAGATCAAACAATTAGCATATCGCAACTTAATAGTAAAGCGGTCTCACAGAGTTCCTATGTTTAAAATCGAAAAGAATTAAATTTATGTTTAATGAAGTTTATCAGCAATTCTTAAATCTTTATAATATGCTTGTATAACTTTAAAATTTTCTTTATTTTTCGTCGTGTAACCTGTTTTTGGGCGGCCTGCATAATTGTTTTCAGGCAAATATCTTTTGAAGTGCCATATAGGTTTGCATATTCTTCTGCTATGATTTCAATAATTTCGGGAGTATTAGTCAGCCTGGCAAAATTGTTAAGTCTTTTAGTGAGATCAATAGAATCATAAAAATTCATTCTGTTAAGATCTACCAGGTAAATTGAATAGCTATTGTCTTCCCTTCGGATCAGGAAATTGTTAGGTGAATTATCAAGAAACTGAATTCCGTCATTATGCAGACGAAACATCAGCCGTGTGTATTCTTTAATTATTTTTTCGCGGTCGGCAAAAGAATGATCATAAAGAACACGGTCGAGTGTCCACACATCCTGTAATTGTTCACTAACGTAATAGCTGGATGTAAGCCCGATAAAATCGTGGTTTTCTATGTAAGCAACAGGTCGGGGCGTGTGGTAATTCTTGCTGATAAGCATATGTGCATATTCAAATGAACGGTGTGCCTTAGATTTACGGTAAAATTTATAAACGTGCCTGTTGATAATATTATGCTGTTTGAAGGATTTAAAATTGAGATGCATTCCGTTGACATCAAAAACCTTAATCACATTTCGGGAACCATTACCAATTAATGTCCCTTCGCTTTTAAATTTTTTTAAAGTTGATAGAATATCATCTTTATACTGAGATAAACCTTCTGCAATAATCAGTTTCATATCATATATTTTTAATTTGGGCCATTCTATCCAAGTGTTTTGCGTAGCAAATTCATAATCTCTTGGTTCGGCGTATGATTTGTATTCACAGAAAAACTTTTGGGATTATAAGGTTTGTAGAGATTTTCATCAGTTACCATAAATAATCCCACTGTTGGCACTCCACTTGCGCTGGCAAGATGCATTACCCCGTTATCTGCTGCGATAAATACGGCCGTGTTCGCCATAAAACCTCCCATTTCCCTGATATCTTTACTGTAAAAATGCGGGATGGCAAAATTGAGTTTAGAAATATTTTCAACCGGTAAAAGTTCTACAATATTATAATCGGGAAATGTTTCTTTCAATATATTATAAAAATCAGACCACCATTGCTCGGAGTAGCATTTGTCTCCTGTAGCATTGGTAAACAGGCAAATTGTTGGCCTGTCGTTCTGTGTGATGGAAAAAAGTTTCTTTTTTCCGGCTTCTATTTCCCCGGCATCCAGTTTAATATCAAGAAAAGGAATATCATTTTTATTTTCTGGAATACCCAGTTCCGATAAAAAATGTCTTAAATCATAAATGCTTTGTTTTGCAGAATGCTGATAATCATTAAATTCCTGTACATATTTTTCATCAAACTCTCCAAACATTTTGTATCTGGAGTTCGCCGCTAATGTTGAGATCCTTCCCGATGAAGACCCAAAATTGGCATTAATCACCAGGTCGTATTTTTTTGTCCTCAATGAAACCCAGCCCTTCAGATACTTAAAAATATTGCTGAACGGTTTTTTCGGAAGCTGGATGATTTTATCAATATGAGTGTAATTTTTATAAATGATAGGAGTAATTTGTCCTTTAACAAAAAGATCGATTTTGCTGTCGGGGAATGTATTGATTACTTCTTGTACCAGTGGGCTTAAAAGCAGCAGGTTTCCAAGACGGTGGTTGGGCCTGGTAATAAGAATTCTTTTTATTTTAATATCGTTTTTTTCAGATTTTTTTAAACCGGATTTCCCAATATTTTTCGTTAGATTTCTCATTAATGATCTTCTAACTTTGTTAATTCCCTTTGGTATTTTCATGAAAAAAATAGTATTTAAAATAGTGCACAATTTACTCATAAATAATCAGGTATTTTAAGGTCAACTTTATATTTCGATAGTAATTGTCTATAAATATAATAGATGATTTTAGTAAAAATCTTTCTATTTCAAATTATTAAAAAGAATCTATGATGATGTAAAAATTGATTGACAGGTAAGGGCAGGATGCTCCCGATGCTCAAAAATTCTATTTTTATTTTCGTTTATTAGTGTTATTAAAATCGATTATGAAATTTCAGACTTTATCAAAATATATCCTCGCCGTTTCCCTTATCTTTTCTTTTTCAGGGTTAAAATGCCAGGATAAATTTCCCGACGGGACAGCTATTCCGAAATGGTTTAAGGAAAACAAGCCTACTGACATCAATAAATTAGGCAAAAAATACATCATTACTGAAAACGGAATGAAAAATGATAGTGCCCTTCTTCAGACCAAAAAGCTTCAGGAAATTATTGATATGGCAGCGAAAAACGGTGGTGGAGTAATTATAGTTCCAAAAGGAACTTTCCTTATCAGTTCAGTGTTTTTTAAACAGGGCACACATTTATATTTAGAGAATGGTGCAAAATTAAAAGGAAGCGATGACATCAACGATTTTCCGGTATTAACAACCAGGATGGAAGGCCAGACCGTAAAATATTTTCCTGCTTTAATCAATGCAGACGGATTGGATGGCTTCACCATCTCCGGAAAAGGTACACTCGACGGTAACGGACTGAGATTCTGGAAATCATTCTGGAAAAGACGAGAATGGAATCCTAAATGCACCAATATGGATGAAATGAGGCCAAGAATTATTTATGTTTCCAATTCAAAAAATATTCAGATTGAGGGAATCACCGTGAAAAATTCACCTTTCTGGAGTACCCATTACTATAAATCTCATTTTGTTAAATTATTAAACCTTACCATTTTAGCCCCGAAAGAACCTGTAAAAGCACCAAGTTCAGATGCGGTGGATATTGATGCCTGCACCAATTTCCTGATAAAAAACTGCTATATGTCCGTTAATGACGATGCTATCGCTTTAAAAGGCGGAAAAGGCCCGAAAGCGGATTTAGATGGAAACAATGGCGAGAACAGAAATATTCTGATTGAAGACAATACCTTCGGGTTCTGCCATTCGGTTCTTACCTGTGGAAGCGAATCGATCCACAATTACAACGTACTGCTGCGAAACGCTGTGGTGAAAGATCCCTCAAGATTACTGCACTTAAAAATGCGTCCCGATACGCCTCAGCATTACGAATATATAACGGTTGAAAATATTAAAGGAAATGTGAAAACTTTCCTGTATGTAAAAGGATGGAACCAGTTTTTTGATTTAAAAGGCGAAGAAAGACCGAGAGCAGGATTAGCCAATAATATTATTTTAAAAAATATCGACATTACCTGTGAAACAGCTTTTTCTATTGAAAAATCAGATTTGTATCAATTGAAAGATTTTACTTTTGAAAATTTAAAAATTAAAGCTTTAAAACCTGAAATGCAAAACTTAGATAACATTAAAAATCTAAAGCAAACCAAAGTCAACGTAACGAAAGTCACTTCTCTCGCACACTCTTACGACAAAAAAGACGACTCCGATATTGCCGCCAGATAATGAATTTTACTACCAAAATATTTGCGTTTCTATGTGTCTGTTCACAGCTTCTGTTTTCTCAGTCAAAGGAAATTCAATTCTTAACTGGGAAAGACGTTGAGCAAACCAAAGAATGGGATTTTTGGATAAATTCAGGTAGGAAATCCGGAAGCTGGAGCAAAATTCAGGTGCCTTCACATTGGGAACAGCAGGGTTTCGGCTCCTACAATTACGGCAGAGATTATGTGACGTATGGCAGAAATTTTAAATTTCACGACGAAACAGGTGTATATAAACACAAATTCACCATTCCCCATTCCTGGAAAAGAAAAACCATCAACATCGTTTTTGAAGGTTCAATGACCGATACCGAAGTGAAAATCAATGGGAAATTAGCAGGGGAAATTCATCAGGGTGCTTTTTATGAATTTAAATATGATATTTCGGATAAAATTCAGTTCGGAAAAGAAAATATTCTCGAAGTTAAAGTCTCCAAAATGTCGGCCGATAAATCCGTCAACAACGCAGAACGTCTCGCAGATTACTGGATTTTAGGCGGAATTTTCCGTCCGGTCTACGTAGAAGCCAATCCGAAAGAACATATTCCCTGGACTGCCATTGACGCCAAAGCGGACGGTACTTTCCGTTCAAATATTTATGTAAAAGGAATTCATTCTGCCAACAATATAATAGTGGAATTATTCAATGCTGAAAACATTTTGGTAGCGAAATCTCAGCTTCAGATTCAAAAAGAAGATACTGTAAAACAGATTCAGTTTTCGATTAAAAATCCAAAGCTCTGGACTGCCGAAACACCGAATTTATATAAAGCAAAATTTACTTTAAATAAAAATAAAAAGACAATCAGTCAAACCGAGGAAAAATTCGGTTTCAGAACCATAGAAGTCCGAAAAGGCGACGGCATTTTCATCAACGGGAGCAAGGTCAAAATGAAAGGCATCAACCGTCACGTCTGGTGGCCGGAAACGGGTAGGGCAATCACGGGAAACATCGATTTAATGGATGTTCAGCTCATCAAAGAAATGAATATGAATGCCGTTCGCTGTTCGCATTATCCGCCGAATACATCATTTTTGAAGATGTGCGATTCGTTGGGTTTATATGTACTGGATGAATTGGCGGGATGGCAGAAAAAATACAGTACGGAAATTGGAAAAAAGCTGGTGAAAGAAATGGTGGCGAGAGACACCAATCATCCGTCAATTATTTTCTGGAGCAACGGAAATGAAGGCGGACATAATTTTGATCTGGATGCAGAATTTGCAAAATACGACTTGTCAAATCGGTCTGTCATTCACGCTCATCATAAACCGGGAAACGCTTTCAATGGCATAGATTGCAATCATTATGAAGATTATTACAGCACCAAAAAAATATTAGAAGACGAAAATATTTATATGCCTACCGAATTTTTACACGCTCAGGATGACGGTGGCGGCGGAACTTCTTTAGCCGATTACTGGGAACTTCACTGGAATTCCAAAAAAGGAGCAGGCGGCTTTCTGTGGGCATTTGTGGATGAAGGATTGGCACGAACAGATTTCAACAATCAGATCGATGTGAATGCCATCAACGCACCCGACGGAATTTTAGGCCCGCATCGTGAAAAAGAAGGAAGCTTTTATGCCATCCGTGAAATTTATAGTCCGGTGAAAATTGATCTGAAAACGTTACCCAATAATTTTAACGGAACCATTCCTGTGGAAAACCGTTATCATTTTACGAACTTAAAAGATTGTAGGTTTGAATGGAAATTAATCAATTTCAAAACACCATTCTCCTCTGAATCCGGATTTGATATTGTTAAAACTGGAAAAGCAGAATCTCCGGATATTCAACCGACACAAAAAGGGAAAATCAATTTAAACATTCCTGCAAACTGGAAAGAACATGAAGGTTTGTTGTTAACGGCAACCGATTCTTCCGGAAAAGAAATCTACACATGGGCATGGAAATTGAAACCGAATGATGAAATTTCAAAACAGTTTTCTAAATCCTTAACTAAAATAAATCCGGTTTCCGTCGTTGAAAATGATTCATTATTCATTTTAAAATCAGACGAAAAAGAATTTGCCATCGGGAAAATAGACGGATTGTTAAAATCTGTTATCGTTGATAAAAGAGGTAAAAAGATGACCTTTAAAAACGGGCCGGTTTTCGTGAACGGAAAAATGGAACTATCCTCAATAAAATCTTTTGGAGAAGAACAAAACCAACTCATTGAAGCAAAGTATAAAAACGGAAATAAAATCATCTGGAAACTGAATTCAAACGGGGTGTTGGAATTGAATTATGAATATTCGCTTTCCGGAGATTTTCAGTTTTCAGGCGTAAGTTTTGATTACCCGGAGAATTATGTAATTAATGCAAAATGGCTCGGAAAAGGACCGTATCACGTTTGGAAAAACCGTTTGCACGGACAGACTTATAACGTCTGGCAGAATTTAAAAAATTCAACAAGAACCGGCCAGTCACCATGGATGTACCCTGAATTTAAAGGTTATTTTGATGATGTTTCGTGGCTGCAACTCGATACAGCAGAAGGAAAAATAACGGTCGGAACCAAACAAGAAAAAATGTTTGTGAGGCTTTTCGATTTTTATGGAATTTACGGAGCAAAAGGTTATCCGGAGTTGCCGATTGGAAATATTTCTTTCCTTGATGCAATTCCGCCATTGGGAACTGTCCTGGCGTTTAACATTAACGATAAAACCGAATCTATAGGCCCGGAAAGCGAACCAAATCATCTGAACGGAACTTTTAAAAGGACTTTGTATTTCTATTTCGGGTTGCCGGATTTAGGCGATGAAAATAAGCAGTTTACCATGCCGAAAGAAAATATTTTAACAGATTAAGTATGAAAAAATTGATATATTTTCTAATGCTTTTTATCGGTTCGCTGATGTTTTCTCAACAGACGGCTTTCAAATTTGATTTTGGCGGAAACAGAGTCGAAAAAGGATTTATTCCCATCACTTCAACTTCAAAATTTAATAAAAATATCGGGTATGGATTTATGGATATTTCAGATCTACAATATATTGATAACAATGGAAGTGCGTTAACGGGAGATTTTATCACCAGTAAAAAACCGTTCTATTTTTCAGTGGCAATTCCTGAAGGAAACTATGATATCATTCTGAATTTAGGAAATACAAAAGGTGTTTCACAAACAACAGTCCGAGTGGAAAACCGCCGCCTTATGCTGAATCATATGAAAACAAAACAAGGTGAAGTCGTTGAAAAAACAATCACCGTTCACGTAAAAGACAGCATCATCCGAAACCAAAAAGGAGAAAAAATCGGAATGGTGAAATTAAAACCAAGAGAAAGAAAATATCTGCATTGGGATAATCTGCTGACGATTGAATTTAACGACAAATCCCCGAAAGTTTGTTCGGTAATTATTCAGCCCAACAAAACGGCAAAAACGATTTATCTTACAGGAGATTCCACGGTTGTGGATGCACAATATGAACCGTGGGCTTCGTGGGGACAAATGCTGCCGTATTTTTTTGTCCCGAAAGAAGTCGTAATTGCAAATTACGCAGAAAGTGGAGAAACCTTAAAAGCCTTTGAAGACCGTCACCGGATTGATAAAATCTGGAATCTGATAAAACCGGGAGATTGTTTGTTCATCCAGTTTGGGCACAACGACCAAAAGTACGGAAACAGTGAAAAATCGGGTTACAAAAAACGTCTGAAAGAATGGATTCAGAAAGCGAAACAATTAGGTGCAACTCCTGTTTTAATCACTTCAATGAACCGCAGAGTTTTTGATGAAAATAATAAAATCATCAATACATTGGATGATTTTCCTGATGCAATGAGGGAAATTGCCAAAGAAGAAAAAGTGAATTTGATTGATTTAAATACTTTGAGCAAAACCCTGTTTGAAGCGATGGGACCGGAATTGTCTAAGAAAGCATTTGTGTATTATCCCGCAAACACTTACCCGAACCAACCGAATGATTTGGCAGACGACACCCATTTTAATCCTTACGGAGCTTACGAATTGGCAAATTGTGTTGTAAAGTCAATCGTTGACCAAAACTTGCCACTAAAAAAATATATTTCGGAAAATTATAAAAATTTTAACCCCAATAAACCCGATGATGCCAAAAAATTCCACTGGCCAGAATCCATTTTTATGGAATCTTTAAAACCGGATGGAAATTGATATTTAACTATAACTCGCTCCGTAGGAGCAAAATCTGTGTAACACATATACGATAGAAATAAAGAACCCCGTAGGAGTTCAATTTTAAAAACTAATAAATTGATTTTAAAATAGGTGTAAAGAGAAATAACTCGCTCCGTAAGAGCGAAATATGTGTAGAACAATGCATTATATAAAAAACAGAACTCCGTAGGAGTTCAATCTGATTGATCTTGAAATTATAAGAATCATTAAGAAGAGATATAAAATCTAAATTCCTTAAAGCCGGATGGAAAATTGATTTTATACTTAGAAGTTGTTTAAACTTTTAATTTTTTGATTAGTTTAAGAGAAAACGCCAAAAAGTGCATATTCTTCCAGGTAATATCCAGTGTTTCAAATCTTATCAGCAAAGCCTTGAAGCCGTCTAACCATGCATTTGCCTGCTCTATTTTAAATCTGTTTTCGTACAGCTTTTCATCAAAATAATGATCATTATCTACTGTTTTTCCATTCCGGGGATTGGTTTTGATGTTGCCTGTTATTTCCTCCATTTCTAATTTCTGTCTTAAACTTTCACTGTCAAATCCCGAATCTGCATTCAAAAAAAGACCCTTATGAGAAATTTCCGCTTCCGACAAAATTTCAATAATCTCGCCCATAACATCTTCTATTTCATATAAATCGTGATGATTTCCGCTTCTGGGATTTCCCATCGAAAGCATTTGACCACGATTGTCGCAAAGAAAAATCAT
>NZ_JAYLAA010000017.1:0-47972 GCF_035819015.1 Chryseobacterium salviniae
GGGTGGCGCGGCTTCGCCGCGCCACCCGAAACCTGAAAAATAGCGAGTGCGGAGAGCAGGAAAAAGCTCCTCAAAAAATTTATCAATACAATTCAACACGGTTCAAAAGCTTAACAATTTCTTGAAAAATTTCCCAATAAAAAAGCCCTGAATGTTCTTCAGAGCTGTATCTTAATTTGTTATTTGATTATCTTTCGTCATCATTATCTTCATCATCAAAAACATCGTCATTGTAATCTTCTTCTTCCTCGTCATCAAAATTGTCGTCATCTTCATCTGCAAAGTTTCCGCTAACGTTGAAGTCATCTTCAAAGCTGAAATCATCATCCAGCAGTGGCATGGCCGATTTCTTTTTGGATCCTCCGGAGCCGCTTTTGCTTGGTGCTTTTAAAGGGACATTTCCGAATCGGTATACGGTAATCGGGTAATTTACACCTTTTGTTTCATCAATAATCTCGATGAGTTCGCAGAAAAATTCCCAAAGATCAAGAAGTCCGTACTGAAACTGAGCTTTATCACCTTTGTCTCCGAAAGCTTCATCGATGTAAACATCCGACATAATCTCTCCATCGCCGTCGTCACTCATATCTTCCAACGGAACACTTTTTACGATCGTTCCGTCTTCTTCCAGCAAATTAAAAGCTGAAAGCTCGTCTCCCTGCAAGCTGAACGCGCTTTTAATTCCTAAATGTAAGTTCCACAGCGTCTGTTTTCCTTTAACTTCGATATCCCGGAAAATATCTTCTTTCGCATCTAATATTACGCGGATTTTGTAAACCATCAGTTTAAAATTACTTTTTTGCCTTTGTTATTATGATAAATCTCTGTTGCAAATATAAAATAAATGAGATGTGACAAAAAAATATTTCAGGATTTTTTAAAATATTTTTTTTTCATACATTTTGCAAAAAATTATTTACTTTTTTCAAGCATAAAGCTGAATTTTGTTCCTTCAAGATAAACACTTTCTACGGTGATATTTTCATTGTGGGCCTCAAGAATATGCTTTACAATGGCCAGTCCTAATCCGGAACCTCCTTCCCTTCTGCTGCGGCTTGTCTCTACTCGGTAAAATCTTTCAAAAATCCTGGGAAGGCTTTCGGCTTTGATTCCCATTCCGTTGTCAATAACTTCTATGAGAACTTTATTTTTCAGGATGCTGGTCTTTACCACTACTTTGGCTTCCTGTCTGTTGGCGTAATGAATGGCATTGGAGATAAGATTGATAAATACCTGTGAGATTTTCTGTTTGTCTGCCTCCACAAAAATCTGCTGGTGCAGGGTCTGGATCTGCATGGTAGCATTGTGCTTTTCGGCTTCAAGATCAAGGAGGTCAAAAATTTCCCTGATGAGAAGGTTTACATCAAATTTTGAGATGGTAAGGTTTATTTCTCCTGCTTCCAGGCGGTTGATCATATCGAGATCGGTAACAATGGCTATAAGCCTTTCAACCGATTTATCAATTCTTTCTAAATATTTATCGCGGATGGTAAGATTGTCCACCCCGCCATCGCGAAGGGTTTCCACATATCCCTGAATGGAAAACAATGGCGTTTTAAGCTCATGAGATACGTTTCCGATGTATTCTTTACGATAGCTTTCCATTTCTTTCATCATATCAAGCTCTGTAACTTTCTGCTGATTAAGATCGGAAAAACGTTCTCCCAGTTCTTTAATGGTAATATTTTCTGCGTCGTTATGAACAATTTCCTGAGGCAAAAGCTGTGATAAACCGCGTACCTGCTTTTTACCATAATAATTGAACAGCAGCTCCAAAACAATATAGTTAATAATAAAGATTAGGACAAGGCAGATGAAAAGGCCTATCTTGAAGAAAGGGGTACTGTAATAGATATCTTTTAGTGAATCGAAAATGATTACTAAAAGAAACATCACCAATGTCAGAAGACAAGAGGCGACGAGGGTAAGTCTGTAAAATTTCAATTTTACAATTTTTATGGGTTGATGTAAAGGTAAGAAAATGAAACTGAGTATTAAACAATAAGTTTATACCCAATTCCTTTTAGTGTCTGAATCGTATTGATTCCTAATTTTTCTCTTAATCTTCTGATATGTACGTCAATCGTTCGTTCTCCTACGATCACGTCATTTCCCCAGACTTTTTCCAGGATTTCTTCTCTTTTGAATACTTTCTCCGTATTGGAGGCAAGTAGATAAAGAAGGTCAAACTCTTTTTTCGGAAGCAGAAACTGCTGTCCGCTTTTTGATACCCTGAAATTGTCTTTATCAATCACCAGATCACCGATTTCAATAAGTTTGGAATTGTCCGAAACCTGAGAAGTAAGCTGCAATAAAGCATTTACTTTGGAAATAAGGATTTTCGGTTTGATGAGTTTAACGATATAATCGTTGGCACCTGCCTGAAAACCTGCCAGCTGAGAGAACTCTTCGCTTCTTGCAGAAAGAAAAACGATGAGTGTTTTCTGAAGCTCCTTAATTTTACGAAGTTCCTGACATGTTTCGATACCATCTTTTTCCGGCATCATAACGTCCAACAGGATAAGATCGGGAACAATTTCTTTGGCTTTGTCGATACCTTCGTTACCATTTGTGGCTGTATAAATATCGTAGCCTTCCTTTTCCAGATTGTAAGACAGAATCTCTAAAATATCCAATTCATCGTCTATTAAGAGGATTTTCTTTTGGTTCATTTCTAATTTTTACGAGTCAAAGTTAATAATATTTTAATCACAGTTTAATAAAAGGGATATCGTTCACATAAAGTTAACAATTATATCCTTTTGTTAATGTTTAGTTAAGAAAAAATTAAATTTCCCTAAACCATAAACGAAGCAGATTCTTTATTTCTTTGCAGCGAAGTAATATAGTAAACGAAATGAATTTTAGAAAAGTAAGTATCGCAGTTTTGTTTTTAACAACATCAGGAACTGTACTTTACGCTCAGGACACTAAAAACGACACTGTAAAAAACGAGAAAAAAATCGAAGGTGTAGTGATTCAGGGCAACAGTAATAAGAAAACTGAAGCTGCTGTAATGATAGAGCAGAAAAAAGCAATCATTCAGAAACAGGCTGTAAGTGCTGAAGAAATTTCAAGAAAAGGAATTTCCAACATAGAACAAGGTCTTACGAAAGTTACGGGTATTACAACTGTAGAAGGACGTGGTCTTTTCGTACGTGGCCTTGAAGAACGTTATAACTATCTATTGATCAACGGGCTCGGATCTCCCTCTAACAATCCTTTTCAAAAAATCATTGCTTTAAAACAGTTTCCAACAGATGTTGTTGGTAAGCTAAATATCTATAAGACTTTTAACTCCAATCTTTACGGAGATTTTGCAGGGGCAACCTTCGACATTGAAACATTAACTATTGATAAACCGTTTAGTAAAATTGAGTTCAGCGTAGGAGTAAATACATTAAGTACATTCAGGGATAATTTTAAGGTAGCTGAAGGAGCAGATGGTATTGAGGGATATTTAGGGTTGAACTCAAGAAACAGAAGGCTGCCAAGTGAAGTAAGAGACTCCCGGCCTAATGGATATGTATTCTCAAAAGAGCAGTCTTTATCTTCCTTCAAAGATTCCTGGAATGTAGACAATATAAAACCAATGCCTAACACAGGTATAGGATTTACTACTGCACAAAAAATGAAAGCAGGTGAGACAGGCAATTTAAGCTTATTATTTTCCTTGAATCAATCGTCAAAATACTCTTATCGTGAAGGTGAAAATAATCAGTTCAGAGATAATGGTAAGCAGATTGAAGCTAGTAATCGTCTTAACAGAAAAATTTATGAGTACGAATTAGAATCATCTGTACTATTAGGTTTAGGATATAAAAATAAAGGTACTAATGTAAACCTGAATGCCATTTACCTTCAAAATTCAAATAATATTATTGAAGATAATATCGGGTATAAAAACTTTTCCAATCAGGATATTCGTTTTTTCAGAACAAACCAGCAGGATATTTCAAGATTTTTAGATTTGCAGCTAACGGCGTCTCAGAAAATAGGAGAAAGGCATCAATTTAAAGCAGGGGCAAGTTATGTTATGAATAATTATAGCCAGCCGGACCGAAAAATATTTGAACTTACCCTACCTGAAGATTTTAATAATGCTCTTATTTCTTACGGAGGAAACAGCTTTATCAGACAGTATCTGGATGTTGACGGCAGATTTTACGGATCAGCTTATGGGGAGTATTCAGTATTTTTGGGAGAAAAGGGAGAACGTAATGACTATCCACTACAATTAGCTGTAGGGTATAACGGTTTTTCAGATGTGAGAAAAACTTCTTATCGTTTTATTTTTGGAAATCCGGGTAGCGGAGGAAATTCCCAGGCATTTATTAATATAGACCGCCCTCAATCTGTTCTGGATGCCTCTATAAATAGCGGAAATCTATTCTACAATGAAGGTAGTGATGCATATCAGTACAGATCAAATATTTATCAGTTTGTAAATGCAGGATACGCCAATATAGATTACAAGCCTAATGACACATGGGATATTTTATTAGGAGGAAGATTTGAAAATGATATGAGAATAATCAGGTTTAATAACATTGGTGATTCTAATACTCAAAGTTTAACGCCTAACAAAAACTATTTTTTACCTTCCTTAGCAATTAAAAAAGCACTCAACTCTAAAAACAACTTAAGACTATCTTTAAGTAAAACTATTACAAGACCGGTTCTTATTGAAACTATGCCAATTGAATATATTAATCCCGACAATTCATCGGTTGTAGGTAATCGTAATCTTGAAAACAGTGAAAACTACAATATTGATCTTAAATGGGAATACTACCCAACGAATAAAGAGATGTTTGCTGTTAATTTATTTGCAAAAAGAATTGACAAAGCCATAGAAAGATCTATTGCAAACTCCGGAAATGCAAGTGGTATTGTCATTACATTCTATAATGCAATAAAAGCTGATATTGCGGGTATAGAATTAGAAGGAATTTTAAATTTAGGCAGATTTTCCGAAGCATTAGACCGATTTACTTTGGGAGCCAATGCCACTTTTATGTATTCTAACGTTGAAAGAAGTGAGCAACAGCTGGAACTTGAAAGACCAGACGGATTTACCAACGACCAGCTTAAGAAAAGAGGTTTGCAGGGAGCAGCTCCCTATACGATCAATGCAGATTTAAAATATGAATATAAAAATTCGCAAAACCTAAGCAAAACATTCTCGCTGGTATATAATGTTTCAGGATCTAAAATATTTGCAGTGGGATCTTCAGGATCACGTGAATACTATGAAAGACCGTTCCATCAGCTGGACTTTGTATATCAAAACCAACTTACCAAAAACTGGAACGTAAAAGTCGGCATTCAGAATATATTGAATTCTAAATACCGTATAGAACTTAATGACGAAAATTATTACCCTGTAAAAATTGATGACAACTACACTTTTGTCAACTATTTCAGAGGAACAACATTCAACCTTACCGTAGGATATACTTTTTAAATAACTTATAAAATAAAATCTTAATATAAAATGAAAAGAAATCTCTTAACCCTATTATCTTTAACACTACTTTTAAGCGTTTCTTCATGTACTATCGAAGTAAATGAGGACGGCGGTAATGGTACTGTCAATACTCCGGGAACTACTGCGGGAGTTCTACCAGACGGAGCAAAATTATCCGGTGAAATTACTTCTAATTTAACCATAAAAAAAGGTAATTATACACTAGAAGGTATTGTAAAAGTGGCAGACGGGGCAACTCTTACTATCGAAGCCGGAGCAACATTTACGGTGTCTACAAATGTGACATCAAGTTTAGTTGTTTTACAAGGTGGAAAAATAATTGCTTTAGGAACTGCTAATGAGCCTATCGTTTTCACAACTACAGCCAAAACTCCTGGTGGATGGGGTGGTATTACACTTTACGGAAGAGCTCCTATCAAAGCTGTAAATGGAAATGCTTCTGCAGTATCTGAAGATGGAAATGCAATTACATATGGTGGAAACGATGCTAACTTTAGCTCAGGTATCCTAAAATATGTAAGAGTAGAATATGCTGGTAAGAAAATCAGCGACGGAACTTCTGAAACAAATACTTTCACTTTCTATGCTGTTGGAGACGGTACTATCCTGGAAAACCTGGTAGCTTACAAAGGAACAGATGATGGATTTGAATTCTTTGGTGGAACTGTAAGTGCAAAAAATCTTGTAGCGTATGGTAATTATGATGATTCATTCGACTGGCAGGATGCATGGAGCGGACAAAATAATACAAACTGGTACGCTTTCCAGACTGTAACAGGTAACTTCGGAATGGAGATCGAGGCTTCTGCAAATGTTGACAATACGGCTCCTAAAATCTCTAACGTAACATTAATAAGAGACACCAACACCAATCCTGAAGTTGCAGGTTCTGTTGAAATTTCAGCAATCCAGTTCAAAAGACAGGGAACAGGTATTTTCTCTAATGTATATATCAGCGGATACAAAAACACAGGTGGTAAAAATGCTTATGCAGTTCTTATCCAGGATGATGCTACCAACACCAACCAGGTAAATGCAAATCCTACTAAAGTTTCTGTTTCTCCTATCAATTACGTAAATTCTGATAATGCAGGTGTTTGGGGATATGCGCAAACGAATGGCGGAAAAACATTTACAAACACAGCAACGGTTACAAAAGTTTCTTTAACTGCCGGAGCATGGGCTACCGTTGACGGAACAAATCTTTTATCAGCACTTCAATAATCAGTAATTAGTTATTCATATCAAATTAAAAAAACGGCATCGGAAATTTTTTCCGATGCCGTTTTGCATTTATTTACCAAATTCAGCATTTCTGCCGATCCGAATTATGGAAATACCGAGAAAAATGGTAATTTGGTCTTCTGAAAATAAAACAGCATTTAAAAACTCCATTAAGCATAATAACCTTACAATATTATGAGAAAAAACTATCTGAAGCTCTTCATTGCAGCTGCCGTCATTAGCTTTTCATCCGCTTTTATCCATTCATGTTCGGAAGATGAAGACACAGCCAGAATTGCAGTAGTGGGAATTGCACAGGATCCGGCAAATTTCAAAGGTGAAGTTACCGACGGGCAGGTAGTTACGCTTGACCCAACAAAAGTTTACGTGCTCAACGGTGCTGTACGCGTAAAATCCGGCGGCAAGCTTGTGATTCCGGCAGGAACAAGAATCGTCGCTACGGCAGGAGCAGAATCTTATATGATAATTGAACAGGGCGGACAGATCTATGCCAATGGAACGCCGGCTTCTCCGGTCACTTTCAATTCTTCCGCGGCAACGGCCGGAACATGGGGAGGCGTCATGATTTGTGGCAAAGCACCCATCAATACAGGATCAACGGCTACAACAGAAACAGGAAATGCTTCGTATGGCGGAACTGTCGCTACGGATAATTCAGGATCGTTAACGTATGTAAGAATTGAAAATGCGGGGATTACTTTTGCAGCTGATAAAAACTTCAACGGGCTGTCACTATATGGTGTGGGCAGCGATACGAAAGTTGAAAATATAGCTGTAGTAAATGGTGCAGAAGACGGCATCCAGATCTACGGCGGAACCGTAAGCCTTTCCAATATTATTTCTATAAATAACGGAGATGATGCGTTTGTCTGGACAGACGGATGGATAGGAACGGCTACCAATATATACACAAAAAGAAGAACCAGCGGTGCTGGAAATACAGGAATTAAAGGGATCAACAATGCTGTAAATGCTGACGCATCCCCAAGATCAAACCCAACCATTAAAAACGTTACGCTTCTCGGTGGTACGTCAGGAGAATCGCAGGCGGTGAGGCTCTATTCCGGGACGTATGCCAATTTTGAAAATGTAGTGCTTTCTGAATGGACAGACGGTTTCAGCCTTGAAAATAATTCCACCGTAGCCTATATCAACGGACAAAGCAAAATAACAGATGTATTTTTTGACACGACCGTTACGAACAAAATGACAGCAACCGCAACCGATGGTTCTGCTGTGACCATTCTTCCATCAACGTACAGCGAAAAACAAGATGCTACAGGTGCAGGAAACAAGCTTGCAAGTCCTGCGTGGGCGATTGGATGGTCTACCCTACAATAAAATCTATTTAAAATTACACCAACAACAGCACTTGATTTTCAGGTGCTGTTTTTTTTGAATGACCTTTCGGAACCGGTAGAATATGTCAGCGAACGTAATAAACCAGACCTTTAAAACATCTGTCCAAACCTAAAGTTTACCTCTTCGGATACGTGTAACGCATTGTTGCCGGGGTAATGAACGTTAAAATACAGGTTGAATAAGCTATCGGAACATGTAAAATATCCCAGCAGAAACCTCATAAATCCCTCCAGGCCTTTAAAATATAAAATCGGACATATAGTTTACCTCTACTTATTGGTATAACACTTCATTGCCGGGGTAATGAACATGATCCATGATGTGCAGAACGTCAAAATACAGGTTGAATAACCTATCGGGACACGTAAAATACCGCAGCAGACATATCATAAAACCCTCCGGATATTTAAAACATAAAACCGGAAATATAGTTTACCCCTACTTATTGGTATAGCACTTCATTGCCGGGGTAATGAACATGATCCATGATGTGCCGAACGTCAAAATACAGGTTGAATAACCTATCGGGACACGTAAAATACCGCAGCAGACATATCATAAAACCCTCCGGATATTTAAAACATAAAACAGGACTTATAATTTACCTCTCAGGATACATGTAACACCACATTGCCTGGTCAATTAACGTCAAAATATAGGTTGAATAACCTCTCGGAACCGGTAAAACATTTGTAAAATTTACAATTTCGGTATATGAAGAATGAAATAAAAAGGTGTGCTATAACAAGATAGAACTCCAAAGGAGTTCTGGTATTACAAGATGCTTATATTGATCTACAGAGATATTGCTCCTTTGGAGCAAATTAAATGATGACGTCAAGCAATATGCTGTACAATTATTACTAAAAAATGAAAAAGTCTTAATAAAGAGACTGTCCGAAATTTTATACAGCCTTCTGCTGATATTATGAATTTTTCATGTTATGATTTCAGATTAAATAAAAAGGATGAAGTTTACACCTCATCCTTTTTATTATTATTTCTTAAAATTTTCAAGTTCTTTTTTCAACCTTAAATTTTCCTCTTTTAACATTTCATTTTGCTCCTTTAACAAAGTTATATAATCATTTACATGTTCAGAAAAAGAATAATATTTGTTATAATTTCCAGAATTATCATTGAAAGTTGAATTCTCATTACTGACCAAGTTTCTTGAACTTTCTTTAATTTCTTCTACAGGAACTTCAAGTGCTGCTGCTATTTTCTCCCATTCATCATTAAAAATTTTCGTCTCTCCTCGTTCTTTACGAGAATAATTTGACGTATCTGTTGATAATATTTTTGCCATACTCTTCTGGGATATACCCTTTTGTTTTCTAATGCTTCTTAACTTTTCATATATCATCATATTGCTTTTTTACAAATATCTAAAAAATTGCGCAAATTGCACAAAATAATTACAAAAAAATCGCAAATATATCACATCAGTGTTACTAATTTTTTTTAGATATTTGGTAAATCAATATTGATAATGTTAAATGCTTTATGAAATACGTAATTCATAATAAGCAAGAAATTTATTAACTAAAAATTTTAAACTACGATGAAAAAACATTTTTTTTTATTTTTTGCCTTATTGGCTTTTAGTTTTCATTATTGTAATGACAATAACGTCTTTTATAAAAATGATTTAAAAGAAATTAAGACCAGTACTGTTATTATTCAAAAAGAATACAATAGTAAGGTTTATGATTTGAAAGTTACTGTGGGAGAAAGCTTACTAGGTAAATTATCTTCATTATCAATTGAGGTTTTGGGAAATGATAAATCTTTGGAAAAAGCTTTACTCGCTAACCGAGTAAAAATCAATCAAAATATTCAAAACATTATTTCAAACGCCAATACGGTAAGGACACTTGCCGTTGGGCCAGTTTCTACTGTTGGGAATTGTCTTTCAAGATGTACATCAACATGGCATTGCTATGATAAACCTACTGAAGCAGGTACAGCATTATGTGCTTTAGATTGTGCATTAGAATGTAGCGGCGCATAAATGAAAAAAAGTACTATACTATTTCTTTTCTTCCTATGTTTCTCATCTACTGTGGGATCACAATCATTGGTGGTACAATATGTTTATTCAAAACGAATAATGAAAGATAGTGCTAAAATAACTTCACAAAATACCTTTTTAAACATTAAAGAGAACACCTCTACATTTTTTAGTGAAGCACCTTATTTAGCTGATTCCATAATAGCATCAGATCAGAAACTTGGTAGAAAAGTAAATTTTAAAGCATTACCGGGGGATTTGCTAAGCTGTTATATCAAAAAAGATATATCATCTAAAAAAATCATTTACTATTCTGATGAATTTGATGAGCATGAATATAAGTATGAGGAGAATCCTGATTTTAAATGGGAAATTGCTAAAAAAGAAAATAAAAAAATTTTAGGGTTTAAGGTTTATGCAGCTTCCACAAATTATGCAGGAAGGAAGTATTATGCATATTTTACAACAGAACTACCCATTCAGGATGGACCATATAAATTTTGTGGTTTACCTGGTTTAATTCTCGAAATATTTGATGAAAGAAATGATCATCATTTTTTAGCAACCGGTATTTCAAAAGAAAATAAAATTTCTATTGATGATTATATTACTAAAAGAAAATATATTGAAACCTCAAAAGAAAAATTTATTGAAATGAGAAAGAACCATGCTGAAGCTCCTTTAAAAAGAATGTTTGAGATGATGAATAGTAACCAGATTTATGAAAAAAAAGATGCAAATGGTAATATTATTGACATTAGGAAAGTACTTGGTGAAACCCAAAAAAAAATGATCGAAGAATATAAAAAAGAAAACAAAATTGAACTTTAAATACAACTATTATGAAAAATAATTTTTTAATTGCATTTTTACTTTTACTATGCACGTTTGCTACAACTAAAGCAAATATTACTGACTTAATTAGAAATGATAAAGAATATTTCAGCTCGTTTAAGAAAAATGAACAGCCAAAAGATAAAAAATTCATTGCTCTTACCAAAAACTCTGAAGCTGCAGGTCATGCTTTTTATGTTATATACAAAGAAAATTCTCGCGGCGAAGGTTTTTATTTTAAAGTTGTATTAGATAAAAATGAAAAACCAATTGCAACTTATTATGCAAATGATGGAGATAAAAAAATTTCAGATTCTACAATAAAAAATCTTAAAAGTCTTTTATCCGGTCTAGACAAGGCTTTAGAAACTGTTAGTGAGACACATACTCAATGTGTGACGAAATGCCACAGAACTAATGGATGTTATGACAAGCCAACTTCAACAGGTGTTTTACTTTGTTCACTAGAATGCGGAATTCAGTGTGCATAATTTTAAACAAACCTCTTTCAAAATTTTTGAAAGAGGTTATTTGTTATTTAAGATATTCAAATTTTCTTACGGCTTCCAGCGTCATGTCAATTTCTTTATCTTTGATGGCATCACTGATAAAGTAGGTTTCATATCCGCTTGGCGAAAGATAAATACCGTTGGCAAGCATCTGGTGGAAGAAATTATTAAACAAGGCATGATTGGCTTCCTGTGCTTCATCAAAATTAGAAACACGGTTCGTATGGAAAAACACAGACATCATCGATCCTTTTCTGTTAATTTTATGAGGAATTCCTTTCTCATTTAAAATTTTTCCGATTTCAAAATCCAGTGTTTCGGTTGTTTTTGCCAGGCGGTTGAAAAATTCAGGATCATTTTTAATCAACTGAAGTGTTTTTAACCCGGCTCTCATCGCCAGAGGATTTCCGCTGAGTGTTCCTGCCTGATAAACACCCCCTTTAGGAGCCAGATGATCCATTATTTCGTTTCTTCCGGCAAAAGCACCTACCGGAAGTCCGCCCCCGATTACTTTTCCGTACGTTACCAGATCAGCTTTTACATTGAAAAGTTCCTGCGCTCCTCCGAAAGCAAGCCTGAAACCGGTCATCACCTCATCGAAAATCAACAACGCTCCGTTTTCATCACAAATCGTTCTTAGTTTCTGAAGAAATTCGTTTTCAGGAAGTACACAGCCCATATTTCCGGCTACAGGCTCAATAATTACCGCAGCAATCTCACCCTGATTATGCCTGAACAAATCCTCAACCTGCTCAAAATCATTATACCTTGCCAGCAACGTGTCTTTTGCCGTACCTGCCGTTACTCCCGGAGAATTCGGGTTTCCGAAAGTGGCAGCACCACTCCCCGCTTTTATTAAAAATGAATCTGAATGGCCGTGATAACAGCCTTCAAATTTTACAATTTTATCCCTTCCTGTAAAACCTCTTGCCAGGCGCACAGCACTCATGCAGGCTTCCGTTCCTGAAGAAACCATTCTGATCTGGTCTATATTCGGGACGTTTTCCACAATGAATTTAGCGATTTCGGTTTCCAGTTCTGTAGGTGCTCCGAAGGAAAACCCTTTTTCAGCCTGGATTTTTAATTCCTCCAAAACTTCGGGATGCGTATGGCCTAAAATAGCAGGCCCCCAGGAATTGATATAATCAATATACGTATGGTCATCGGCATCGGTAAGGTATGCACCTTTTGCAGATTTCATAAAAACCGGCACTCCTCCTACAGATTTGAATGCACGGACCGGCGAGTTTACCCCTCCGGGAATGTATTGGTACGCTTCATCGAATAAAGCTGAACTTCTTTGGTATTTCATATTCAGTAGTTGGCTGACAGTTGATAGCTGCCAGTTTAACAATCAACCAACAACCATCAACCATCAACGATTAATTTCTAGGTTTTCTGTCAATTAAATAAATCAATTGTCCGGCTGAAGGTTTTTGTCCTTCATCCATCCTGTTTTTAGCGTATAATTTATTTAATTTGATTCCGAATTTCTGGGCAATATCATGCATGTCTTCCCCTGCTTCGGCTTTATAGGTTGCGGTATTTCCGTCGGAATTTTTAGATTCAAGGAAAACAATATCGTTTTTGTGCAGCACATCACCTTCCAGCTCATTCCATTTTACCAGTTTGCTTTCGCTTATTTTAAATTTCTTCGCAATAAATTCCAGTTTGGTATCTTCAGGGATGACAATGTATTTCAGGCCGTCGTTCGGGTGGCTTTTAATGAGTATAGAATTAAGGACTTCGGCTCTGCTTTTGATTTTTTCCACTCTTTTCTGCTGTTGGGCATAGGAAGTCTGTTTGTAAGGCACTTCAACAATTACCGGCTGCTTCGGTTTTTTGGTGTACTTTTCTGTTTCCAGCTGTGCCATGAAGCTTCTGTCGTCTTTAAGATTCGGATACATTTTAAGAACAGCATAGAGAACTTCCTTCGAGTTGGTATTATCGAATTCATACAATCTGTATTTTTCAATTTTACCGATTAATATGGAAGCATAACGAGGGTTGGTAGCATATCCTGCTTTTTTAAGTCCGGTTGCCCACGCTTTGTAATCTTTCATATCAAGGTTAAAAAGATTGGCGTAGTATTTTCTTGTTGATAAAAATATGGAGTGGTCTTCATACGATTGACGGGGATCGTCATACACCCGGAAGCATTCATTGGGAGCGTCATCGGTGTGTTTCATGGTTTTTCCGGTCCAGTCTTCTTTACATTTGATTCCGAAATGATTTTTGCCCTCCTGTGCGAGCCGGCTTTGTCCGCCACCCGTTTCCAGAAGTCCCTGTGCAAGGGTGATAGAAGCGGGAATTTTGTATTTTTCCATTTCTTCTACGGCATATTTGGCGAATTTCTGGATGTATTGATCTTCAGTAGCCCAGTTCTGAGCTGAGAATTTTGATAAAATTAAAAGGCTTAGGAATAAGAAAAGTCTTTTCATCTTATAATTTTTTATTGTTTTAAAATGAAAGATGGAACACTTGGTGTTTCATATTTTTCAATTTTACTTATCTAATTAAATTTCTGTTCTGTTTTTCCAGCAGTAAGTTTGCCCCTTCAATACCCTGTAATCCACCGGTGTGGAAGCACAAAATTTTACTGTTCTCAGGAAAATATTTTTCTTCTATCATCTCAAAAACCTTCTGCATCATTTTTCCTGTATAGATCGGTTCCAGCGGAATTCCGTAGTTCATCTTAAAATCATTGATAAAACGGATATTCTCGTCTTTTATTTTACCATATCCTCCGAAGGAAGAATCTATCAGACTGAAATTTCTCTTCGAAGTTAATTTATTTATCGTTTCTTCGAGGGAATTATCCATCACAGCTTTGAAACCTATAACTTTCTGATTTTCTTCACAGAATTTCGAGATTCCTGAAATGGTTCCTCCGGTTCCTACTGCGATGCAAAGATAATCAAAATCTTTTGTTTCGTCATTCAACATTAATTTTATGCCTTGTACAGCTTCTTCATTGGTTCCGCCTTCAGGTACGATAAGCGCATTAGGAAACCCCGACTGTAAAAATTCGGTAAGCTTTTCTTTGTGACGGTATTCTTCACGGCTTACAAACTGTAGGTTCATTCCGTTTTTTCTGGCAAAAACCAAAGTTGGGTTTTCACGCCATTTGTCTTTCAGCTCTTCTCCCCTGATAATGCCTAATGTGGGAATCCCGGACTGATTTCCAACTGCGGAAACCGCTGCAATATGATTGGAAAATGCTCCGCCAAAAGTAATGATGTAAGGTTTTTGTGGTTTTTCGGCTAAATAGTTATTGATATTAAAAAACAGCTTCCAGTATTTGTTTCCTGAAATTTCAGGATGAATAAGGTCTTCTCTTTTAATAAAGAGTTTAATCTTTTTACCAACCTGGATTTCCTGAATGGGGATCTTTTTTGTGGGAAGCGGTACTATCATTTTAGCCTGAATCTGTTGTACAAAAGTAATGTTTTTTGTTTTTTTTAATTTTGCTATGAATTTAACGTTGTCATTTTAATAAAAATCTAATTTTTCTGAATTTAAACCACACTCCATAGTAAGGCAATTTGTAATTTTATTAAAGATATTTTCTGAAGCTCCAGAATTTTCTTTTTTTAAGGTAATTCAGATTATGTTCGTTGGCATAGGCTTCTCTTTCAAAGGAGATTCTCTGATAGGCCTGATATGGATTTTTTAACTTAAAAAGCCAGTAATAATATTCAATAACATAAAATAAATAGAAAAACAGAATCAGCATTTCCATTTGCTGTCTTAAATGAATTTTTTCATGATTGATCAATATTTTATTTTTCCTATCTTCGGAGTTCCTTATGAGGATAAAGGGAAAAAGAGCGATGCCGCTGATTTTTAGGAATTTCAAAAGTTTTTGGCATACAATTATCATGATAACAAATATAAAGTTTTTTGACTTAGCGATTTAACCTATGGCACTTTTTGACATCAAAGAAGGTGAAGATTTTTACTACAACGAGCAGGGGTATAAGGTTTTTACAGAAAAATTTCATCTGAAAAGAGGGCATTGCTGTAAAAGTGGCTGTAGACATTGTCCTTACGGATACGATAAAAAAACGGACACATTTATTAAAAACGATAAAAAAAATAAGTAAAATGAAAAAATATATTTTTATTTTGTTAGCCTCGGCTACTTTGGGTTTAACATCCTGCAGTCCTTTTAACGTGCGTTCTGATTATGCGCAAACCGCCAATTTCACCAATTACAGGACCTACAAGCTCAGAATTGATGATCTTAAACTGAATGACATCGACAAAGACAGAGTTCTGAATGAATTGTCTAAGCAGCTTCAAATGAAAGGCCTTCAGTCTGGAGAAAATCCGGATTTAATTATCAATGTAAAAGCCAATCATAAAAAGATCACCGATATTACCACCAGCTCTCCTTACGGAGCCTGGGGATGGGGAGGCCCTTTCGGATGGGGAATCGGGATGAACAGAACGTGGAGCAGCAATTATAATGAAGGAGCCATTATTGTTGATATGGTAGATGCAAAATCCAACAAACTGGTTTGGCAGGGAATCGGAAGCGGAATATCAGTAGACCGCCCGAAAGCCAAGCAAAAGCAGATTCCTGAAATTGTTGCCGAAATCATGAATAATTATCCTCCGCAAAGAAAATAATTTAAATCAATCATTATATATGAAAGCCGATACATTTTTTGTATCGGTTTTTTATTTAGACAAAATTATAAAAATTGGCGTGTTTTTTATGTGGTTAGAAATTGTATTTTTCGTGACAAATATGTTTTACTTCTCTAATTTCCGTATGATTTCTCGTAAATGTATGCACTACAGTATCACATTCTTTATGATCATTACTGTTCTTAATAAACTTAATAACACCGAATGTTGTAATAATTAAAGAAATAAGACCAAAATAATGTACGAACTCTTTTTTCATAATTCTTTTTAAACTGTTGACTATCGTGCTTCAAATATATAGTATTTTGAGGTTACGCCTTCAAGCAAACGGCTATTTCTATTTTTAAACTTCAATGAAATTAAGTTAATAATTATATTACAATATTGTTATTATAAAATTACTTACTCGTGAAAATCTAAACAATATTTCATTGATATTAAACAAAATTTAACAATTCCGTAATTTCATATTCATAAATTTGCCTTAATCTTACCACCTAAAATATTGACATGAAAAAATCACTATTCATTACTGTATTTGCATCTATTCTGGCAAATGCACAGGCGCCATCCGGATATTACAATTCGGCAAACGGTTTATCGGGCGCTTCATTGAAAACAGCTTTAAGCACAATTATCACCAACGGACACCAGGACAAGGGATATAGCGGACTGTGGACTGCCTATAAAACTACGGACATTGATAAGAATTATGAAAATGACGGATCCATTCTGGATATTTATTCTGAAAAACCTTCAGGTACAGATCCCTACAAATATACGCCCGGAAGCAATCAGTGCGGAACGTATTCTGTAGAAGGAAACTGCTACAACAGAGAGCACATTGTTCCTCAGAGTTTATTTAATGAAGCTTCACCCATGGTTTCCGATGTACATTTTATCAGGGCCACCGACGGAAAGGTAAACGGAATGCGCTCCAATTACCCTTTTGGAAAAGTTGGCACGGCAACATTCACTTCTAAAAACGGTTCCAAGCTTGGGAATTCGGTTTCTTCCGGATATGCCGGAACAGTTTTTGAGCCGATTGATGAATTCAAAGGAGATGTAGCGAGAATGATATTTTATTTTGTAACGCGCTATCAAAGCAAACTTTCTTCTTTTTCTTCGGGAAATATGCTGGGCAATTCAACCTTTCCCGGATTGCAGACCTGGGAGCTGAATGTTTTGCTGGCATGGCACAATCAGGATCCGGTATCGCAGGCGGAAATCAACAGGAATAATGCTTCATACACTTTTCAGGGAAACCGGAATCCATTCATCGACAATCCGAATTACGTTAACTCAATCTGGGGATCAGGATCTACAGGCGGTGGCGGAACCACAAATCCTCCAACCACAACAGGCTGCGCTAATGAAACTTTTGAAAATATCCCTACAGCTAGTTCCTCATCTTATTTAACGAGAACATGGAGCAACGGTGGAATTTCGTGGACTGCCACTGATGCGAGAACCGACCAAACCATATCTACCAAGGCAATTACCGTAAGAGACGGTGCTTTAACATCCGGAAGCTCTGCCAACGGAATCGGATCATTAACGGTAACTACACAATTGAAATTTACAGGATCAAACGGTACGTTTAATGTAAAAGTAAATGGAACAACCGTAGGAACCGTTCCATACAGCACGAATCTTACAACTACTACAATTAATAATATCAACATTTCCGGAAACGTAGCGATAACGCTGGAAAATAATTCAGCCAGCAACAGAGTGGCAATTGATAACCTTAGCTGGACCTGTTATTCCGGTGCATCGAGACAGATACAGAACATTTCTACTAAAGAAAATTTAGATAAGAATCTGCTGATTTCTCCGAATCCAATTGAGAATAATGAAATTTTTGTAAAAGGGGAAACACAAAACATTATGAAAGCTGAAATTTATAATCTCAATGGAAAAATAGTGCAGTCGTTTGAACAGCCTTTTAAAAATAGCAGAAATTCCATTAAGATAAAAAATCTTCCTGCGGGAGTTTATCTTCTGAAAATGGACAATTCCGTACTGAAGTTTATCGTAAAGTAAAACTGATATCCATTTAATATAAAAGCCTTCATCGGATTTGATGAAGGCTTTCTTTAATTTTCCTTACTGTAAATAATTACTGGCCTAACAGGTCTCGCATTCTTTCCTGCATCAGTTCAGGATCTTTCATTGCATCCCATCCTACTGTTGCGATTAATACAACAATATAAACAGCATACAATACGCTTAATATAATCCCTATAATGGCCATAATTTTACCGGCATTCAACTGTCCGTAATTAGAGTACAATGTCGGGTTATTTTTGTAAAGCTGCCCGTCTTTTTTAGCAAGAACAAGGGCAATGATCCCTGCAATAAGCCCGGGAATACTGTAGCAGCAGCAACCTACGATTGATACAATTCCTAAAATCAGGACAGCGGTTGCGTTGGGTAATTTTTGTTGATCCATAGTTTATAATTTATTTAATGTATATTTAAAAACAGATGTTTATAAAAATATGAAGTTACCATAATTATTGCATTTAAAATAGCTAAAAATATCAAAATATTTGAGTAATTCCTTTTTGTGTCTACAAAGTTTAAGATAACCACCAAAAAAAACAGCAGCACCGTGTACACCGCAGGAAACATATGAAAAGCTTCGGCAAACCTTCCTTCAAAAACCATCAAGACAGCCCTTTGGGTACCGCATCCGAAACAGTCGATACCAAAGAATTTTTTGATGGGACAGGGCAGCATGAAATCTTCAGCTTTCATATTTTTATTTTTTGTGAATCAAATATATAAAAATTAAGAAGATATTTTCGCTCTTAAATATTGATGCGGGAAAAAGCAATCTTCTTTCATTTCAAAGGAACCCTGAACTGCAATATAAGGGTTTCTCAAAATTTCCCTGGCAATAAAAATAAGATCGGCATCTCCTTTCTGAAGAATTTCTTCGGCATGTGAAACTTTTTTAATGAGTCCCACCGCTCCGGTTTTTACATCGGCTTCATTTCTTACTTGTGAAGCCAGCGGAACCTGGTAGCCTTCAAAAAGAGGAATTTTTACACCGTGAATATTTCCGCCGCTCGAAACATCAATAAGATCCACGGAATGATTTTTCAACACTTTTGCCAACTCGACACTGTCTTCAATTTCCCAACCGTTTTCTGCATATTCTGTTCCGGAAATCCTTACAAATAAAGCAATATTGTCATTCAGTTCTTCGTTGACAGCATCTACAATTTCAATGAGAAAACGGATCCTGTTTTCAAAACTTCCTCCGTATTCATCGGTTCTGATATTGGAAAGCGGAGATAAAAACTGGTGGATCAGATAACCATGGGCCGCATGAATTTCAACAACATCAAAACCTGCTTCCACCGCTCTTCTGGCAGCATTTTTAAAATTCTGAACCAGCTCTTTGATTTCTTCAACCGTTAACATATGAGGAATTCTTTCCGTAGGATGATACGGAATGGGGCTTGGCGCAATGGTTTCCCATCCTTCTTCAATGGAAATTTGTTTGGTATTCCAGGTTGAACCTTTTCTACCGGAATGTGAAAGCTGAATTCCGATTTTACTTTCTGAATGTTTGTGAACAAACTCAACAATTTTCTGAAGCTGCTTTGCCTGCTCATCATTCCATAATCCCATACAGTGATTGGTAATTCTTCCACGTGGTTCCACACCGGTTGCTTCTAATATAAGAAGTCCTGCCCCACCCTGTGCCCGACTTCCGTAATGAACAAAATGGAAGTCATTCGGAAGTCCGTCTTCACTGGAATACATGCACATCGGCGACATCACCCAACGGTTTTTCAATTCAACATTTCTGAATGTAACTGGAGTATATAACATGTTCATTTTATTTTTTTAAAAATTGAGAATTGCAAAGAACAGGCCTTTATTGCCCACCTCATGAAAAAGAAGTAATTTTATCCCCCTTTTTTTAACCCACAATATATGAAAAAAGAAACTCAGATCAGTTACGAATATTTTAAGAATAGCAGTGAACTGAACGATATAGAAAAAGAATTGTTTAAAAAAGCAAAACAAGCGCGCGAAAATGCATACGCTCCCTATTCCAACTTTCTGGTAGGATGTTCTGTGCTGCTTGAAAATGGCGAAATGTATTCCGGGAACAACCAGGAAAATGCGGCGTTTCCATCGGGACTTTGTGCTGAAAGAACAACTTTATTCTGGGTTGCTGCCAATTTTCCTGACGTTAAGATTAAAAAAATATTTGTCGTGGGAGGACACAGGGAATTTCCGGAAAAAAATCCGCCCATTCCTCCATGCGGAGCGTGCAGGCAAAGCTTAATAGAGTTTGAGACGAAACAGAATGAAAATATTGATCTTTATTTCTCGAGCATGAATGAGGAAGTGTTAAAGGTGCATTCGATTAAGGATCTGCTGCCTTTTTATTTTGATGGTACATTTTTGTAGATTTTTTTGGATGAATGATGAGTTTCGCTTGGCTAGTGAATGATGAATTTTAAAAATTGACAATTGACAGTTTACCATTGGCTTTTTGGAATTAGCATATTAACCACCCCGTCAAAAATTCTTTGAATTTTTGCCACCCCTCCAGAGGAGGGGAATTCTTGCCGTAAAACTATTACTTACAAAGACTGGGATTTCTATGGTGGCTGAGCCTGTCGAAGCCACCTGTCCTGCTACCCTAGCCCTGATTGAAACGAAAATCCCGGAATGGAGCGGCGAAGCCGCGGAATGAGGAATTGCAGTGGAAAGCAGGTTCCCGGCTCCTGAAAATTAGATAAGACAGGCTAAACTTCATCCTGTACTTTATTTATTTCTCTCTTTTTGCATTTCTGACGAATAAGTTTATCTTTGCAAAAAATTTTGGTTTCCAATCATTTGGAATGAAAAGGGAATCGGGTGTAAATCCCGGACTGTCCCCGCAACTGTAGATCGCAAAAAAAGTTTCTACGACAAACCACTGTGCAAACGGGAAGGTGTAGAAACGCGAAAGTCAGGAGACCTGCCAGAATTATAACTAAATACATTGCTTTCGGAGGAAAAGTAAAATAGAATGGATATAAAAAAATCTTTAGTACTGATTTTTTCGGCTTACGGCTGCTTTCTTTCTGCACAGGAGAAAGCCATTGATACGGTGTATATATTTGACAATCAAATGAATAAAGTAAAGCTTTTTCATAATGTCAATACGATCCGTCCGAAAGATTTCGAAAAAAATGCCACCAATCTTTCTGAACTTTTGCGGTTCCAGTCTCAGCTTTATATTAAAGAAAATGGGCGCGGTGCAGTTTCATCGCCTTCTTTCAGGGGAACGAGTGCAGGCCATACCGCTTTTGTATGGAACGGAATCAATATTAACTCAGCGTTTTTGGGGCAGGGTGATGTGAATAATATTCCGCTTTTCGGGTACGATGAACTTGAGGTGAAAGCCGGCGGCGGAAGCGTGCAGTATGGAAGTTCGGCGATTGGAGGAAGTATTCACCTTAACAATAATCTTGAATTTAATAAAGGATTTCACACCTCCCTATTTTCTGAAGCAGCGTCTTTCGGGACCTTTAATAATTTCCTGAGAACTTCTTTCAGCAATGAGAAATTCAGCGTAAAGGTTTCGGGGAATTATGTTATCAGCCAGAATGATTATGAGGTTCCGGAGAAGGAGTATATCAACAGAAACGGTAGATTTTACAATTCGTCGATCAACATCGGAGCTTCATATAAAATTGCGCCGCATCAAACGATCTCGTGGCAAAACCAAATATTTGACGGTTCCCAGCATTATCCGATATTCACGGAAAATGGCAACAAAACAAAGTATAAAGCCCAGACTTTACGCAGCCTTCTTTCCTGGGATATTACAAAAAATGATTTTTCCAACAGCCTGAAAGCGGCTTACACGGAGGATAATTTCCAGTATTTCGGAGACATTGACAAACCGAAGGAAAGTGGCGCAGAAGGTAAGAATTATATTTTCAGAAATGATTTTAATTATTTTATCACGCCGAAACTTAACGTGAATGCGATTGGAGAATTTCAGGTGAATAAAGGATCGGGCTATCAATCAGGCATCGGCGACATCAGCAGAAATATTGGCTCTGCAGCGGGCCTTATCCGATATTTTGTGACTCCTGATCTCCGTTTTGAAGCCGGTATTAAAAAAGATTTTGTAGAAAATATATCTTCTCCTTTTTTATATTCTTTTTCAGGAAAATGGCAGCCTGTGAAATGGTATCAGGTTGGGGCAAGCTTTTCAAGAAATTTTAAGTTCCCCACCTTTAATGATTTATACTGGCAAAAGGGAGGAAATCCGGATCTGGTTCCGGAAACCTCAACCAATGTGGACATGGATCATGAATTTACATTCGGAGATTTGAAATTAACCGTGAGTCCATATTATATGGATATTAAAAATTATATCAACTGGCTTCCGACGGCTGCAGGATACTGGGCTGCATTTAATACCTACAGTGTAGAAATTTACGGGCTTGATTCTCGGGTTACTTATCAGAAAAATTTTAGGGATCATCATTTTACATTTAATGGCGGATATACGTACTCCAAATCTACCAATAAAGTTACGGGATTGCAGATGATGTACGTTCCGCTGCATAAAGCTACCGGAAATATTGATTACCGTTACCGTTTCCTGAGTGTGTATGTTCAAGGGCTTTTCAATGGGCTTACTTATACCACTACCGATGAGAAAAGAGCAGATGCCATTGATCCTTATTTTGTTCTGAACACCGGAGTCTCCGCAAATTTTTTAAACCATTACACTTTAGGATTTAAGGTAAATAATATTACAGACATTGTTTATCAGACTGTTTCTTATTATCCTTTGCCTAAAAGAAATTACAGCATCTATATCAATATTAATTTTTAACATTTAACATATTATGAAAATAACTAAACTTCTGACCCTTGCTTTTGCGTTTGCATTGCTATTTACCACTTCTTGTAGCAGTGATGACAATGTAATTGATGAAACGTACTACGGAAACGGATTTTTACTAAGCAACGAGGGAAATTTCGGTAAGCCTAATGCTGATGTAACGTATATTTCTTCTGACCTGAATATGAAGCAGGATAATATTTTTTCTGCCAACAACGGAGATTCTAATCTTGGTGACGTTTTGCAGATGATCAGTTTTAGTGGCGATAATGCTTATCTTTTGCTGAATAATTCCAATAAAATTCAGGTTGTCAACAGATTCAACTTTAAAAGATCCGGGGAAATTACTGCTCAGTTGAATTCGCCGCGGTATATGGCTTTTGCGAACAATAATATTTATGTAACGAATGATAAATACGGAGGCGATAAATTTGTAAGTATTTATAAAGCTTCCGACTTATCTTTTGTTAAAAAAATCAACTTTACAGATACTGTTGAAAGAGTGGTGGAAGCCGGAAATAATATTTTTGTACAAAATGCGTCTTTCGGTTTCGGAAATAAGATTACTTATATCACGACATCTAATAATGAAGTGCAGTCTACCATCACAGTGCCAAACGGAAACATCAATAAAATGATTGCCAGCAACGGAACGGTATATGCAATTGCCGCAGGAACTGCGGATTCTTATATTTACCAGATTTCTAACACAGGAAGCATCACCAAAACTTTTACGTTGACAGGAATTAGCGATGCTACGAATCTTGAAATTGAAAAAGGTAAATTTTACTTCACTTCAGGACTAAAGGTATACGCAATGGATTTAACAGCTACCACTGTCCCTTCTGGCCCTCTGTTTATTGTAAACAACAGTGTTGATCCTTATTCTAACTTATATGGTTTCAGCGTGGTAAACGATAGAATTTTTGTTTCGGATGCGAACGGATTTACCCAAGACAGCAAGATCAGCGTGTATGCAACCAACGGATCTCTCCTGAAAACTTTTACTGCCGGTAAAGGTACTAATGGAGCATACTGGAACTAACAACTTTTGTATTTATTTAATACAATTTATTTTTTCATCATTTGTGTTTTTTCCGGGCGGTTTCTTCGAAACCGCCCGGATTTTTGTTTCTAAAAGTATACTTTAACCAAAATAATTCAACCAAGCCTATCAGCCACCAGATTGGAAATCTGAAATAGGTATATAGCAATGTAAAATTATCAACAAACAGCTGGCCTTTTATGGCTTTCTGAACCTCGGAATAAATAGAAAAAAAGGGAATGATAATGCCGAAAAGCAAAAACGCAACCAGATACAATATCCAATTGCGTTTTTTTATGATTTCATATTTCAACACTACAACATTGAAAATTGCAATGATTGTCAGGATAATATAATCGAATGGCCCGAAATACATTTAAACAAGTGTTAAGCCCAGCTTTTCTCCTTCTGCAATAACGAATTGTTTTGCTTCTTCACTGTCATTTCCAATTTCACCTTCCAGGATGGCTTCTTTCACTTTTTCCTTTAAAATTCCTATTTCGCGACCTGGTTTTAAATTAAACATTGCCATAATTTCTTCTCCTGAAATCGGCGGCTGAAAGTTTCGTACCTGGTCTTTTTCTTCCACTTCTTTAATTTTTACCGCTACATATTCAAAATTCTTTTTAAATTTTTCCTGCTTCTTGGAATTTTTGGTGGTGATATCTGCTTTACAAAGCGTAAAAAGATCTTCCAGGTCTTCCCCGGAATCAAATAAAAGCCTTCTCAATGCCGAATCTGAAGCATCATCAGTAATAAGAGCAATCGGACGTGAAGAAAGCTTTACCATCTTCTGAACATATTTCATATCCGGGCCTAAAGGGAGCTTCAGTCTTTGAAATAAAGTTTTTACCATTTTTGCGCCTAAAAACTCATGTCCGTGAAACGTCCAGCCTGTTCCTTCCACAAATTTTTTAGTTGGTGCTTTCCCGATATCATGAAGCAATGCTGCCCAGCGAAGCCAGAGCTTATCGGTATTTTCTGAAATATTGTCTACCACTTCCAGGGTATGGTAAAAATTATCTTTATGGGTTTGCCCTTCTATTTCTTCAATTCCTTTAAGATCGATTAACTCAGGGATAATCAGTTTCATTAAGCCCGTTTCTTCCATCAGCCTTAGCCCAACAGAGGGCTTTTGGGAAAGCATGATTTTATTGAATTCCACCATAATTCTTTCCATGGAAACGATTTTAATACGCTCCGCTTCCTGCTTAATAGCTTCCAGGGATTTTTCTTCAATCTGAAACTGTAATGTAGAAGCAAAACGAATAGCTCTCATCATACGCAACGGATCATCAGAATAGGTTTGAGCTGGTTCCAACGGTGTCCTGAGAATTTCTTTTTCGAGATCTTCCATTCCGTTGAAAGGATCGATTAATTCACCGAAATTTTCTTTATTTAAAGAAATAGCCATTGCATTGATGGTGAAGTCGCGTCTTTTCTGATCGTCTTCAATGGTACCGCCTTCCACTTCAGGTTTGCGGCTGTCTTCCGTGTAGCTTTCTTTTCTGGCGCCTACAAATTCAAGCTCAAGGTCTTTGTACCTGATCATGGCCGTACCATACGTTTTAAATATGGAAACTTTCATCTTCGGATCAATTTCTTTTCCTACGTTTTGGGCCAGCTCAATACCGCTTTGCTCGGTTACAAAATCAATATCTGTGGAAGCTTTTCTTTTCATCAGCAAATCACGAACGTAGCCGCCTACGATGTACACCGACTGGCCGTTTCTTTCTGCGACTTCAGAAATTATTTTAAAAAGTTTAAGGTTTTTATTTTGATTTAGGTTGATGAACATTTTTTTAGATGTTAAATGATACTGTTAAATAATAAATTAAAGCTCAACTATTATTTAACTTAAAACCACTAAGAAATCAGATTTTAGTGTAAAACTTAATTTCCGACTTCTTAATGGTTGAATGATTTTGCAAAGATAAATAAATCTTTTTTCTTATTCGCGCAGTACTTTTATTCTGTTGTCACTCCAGATTTTAATGACTGAAGAACCGGAATATTGAGATACTTTTTCCCTGTCTTCTTCTACCGCATAATCTACCAGATCAATAATCTCCTGTGAAATATCAGAGAATTTCAAAGGACTTTTTTCGCCGCTGAAATTCGCAGAAGTGGAAACCAATGGCTTATTAAGTTTGGTGATGAGTCTCTTACAAAAATCATTTTTTACCAGCCGGATTCCGATGCTTCCGTCTTCTGCCAACAGTTCTTTTGGAAGCCCTCTCGGATTTTCATAGACGATCGTAACCGGTTTTTCGCTCAAATCGATGATTTCCCAAGCCATTTCCGGAACATCGACGAGATCCTGCAGTCTTTTTTCAGATTCAACCAAAATGATCATGGATTTATTTTTTTCCCGTTTTTTGATTTCAAAAATTTTGTTGACCGCTTCTATATTGGTAGCGTCACAACCGATTCCCCAGATGGTATCTGTGGGATATACAATGATGCCGCCGGATTTTAGTATTTGTACAATGTTTTCCATAATGAATAGAGGCGGACTTTAGCCCGTCTTTCAAAGATAAAAAATTCAATTGGCTTCAGCCAAAGCTTATTTAAAATTAAATTTGTCTAAAAACTCCTTACATTCGTCAGCAAATGTTTTCTGTTGATGATGCTTTTCCTGATTGATTATATAGTTCCTTACTGTATCAACCATGGATTCTGAAACAGAAACGGCAAAATACTCTTCCTGCCAGGCAAATTTAATTTTTGTGAGTTGGTTTTTATTGATCCAAAAAGAAGATTCTCCTTTCAGCAATTGGATAACTTTTCCGATATTTTGATCTGAGCCTAAAGAAATTAAACAGTGACAATGATCAGAATAACCGTTAACAACATCCACAAAAATTCTTTTTTCTGAAGCATTTTCTTTAATATGCTTCCATACTTTTACTCTTAATGCCGAAGTATTTAAATAGGGAATTCTATTTTTTGTTGAGAAAACGACGTGGATATAAACTTTAATAAAGGCCATTTGTGTTTGTTTTGCCAAAAATAAAGATTTATTTTAAGTTTAAGCTAAAGCCCAAATGAATGTAATAAAATGAGAAACGGGCTAAAGCCCGTCTCTATTGATATCTTTGACCACGTTATTCAAATTTGAAATCAAAAGCAAGAAATAACAAGCTAAAACCGAAGAAATTTCATTATTTACTTTGAATATCACAACTCCGGCAAATATCTTTCCCTTATAATATTAAGATGATGCTGATTATGCCCGACAATCAACTTCCCTACTGTTTCTGCGTAAATCTGATTCCCGTTTGCGGTACCAATATTTTGTAAGGCTGAAGATTGGGCACTTTCCAGTAAAATCTGAGAAGATTTTCTAACTAACTGAAATTCCTCCACCAAAGAATCAAGACTTCTTTCATTGGCAAAAGACTGGCTCGCATACAGCTCTTCATCAAAGCCCGGCAACTCATTTTCATCGCCTCTTAAGAATGCAAGAATTCGGTATTGAAATACTCTTTCGGTATCTGATAAATGCAAAAGCAGTTCTTTCAATGTCCATTTTCCTTCTGCATAAGCAAACAGTGATTGTTCTTCCGAAAGCTGCGCATAGAGCTCAACCGTTTGTTCTCCGTTTTTTTTTAATTCTTCCAACCAGTTTTCGGATGGAATTAAGTCTAAATATCTTTGTATATATTTTTGAAAATCAGTCATCGTTAATAATTTATCTTAACAGTGTAGCAATTAATTATTGGTAAACTGTTACATTATTTCATTGTTATATTCATTTATTCATTCGTCCATTCGTAGAAATTTACCTCATCATAGATTTCAAATCCACAGGCAGGATATAATTTATTTCCGATATCGTTGGATTTCCCGGTTTCCAGAAGAATTCCGCATGAATTGGTAAATCTTGCCATTTTCTTGGCTTCCTCAATCAGTTCTTTTGAATATCCCTTTCCGCGATGTTGTTCATTGACAAATAAATCATTCAGCAGCCAGTAACGCTTCATCCTTGTAGAAGAAAACAGCGGATAAAGCTGTACGAAACCTACCAGTTTTCCGTTATATTCAGCGACAAAAATTTCGGAATCATTATTTTCGATTCTTTCTTTTAAAAATTTTTCTGCTGCCGGAATATCAGATGCTTTGTGGTAAAATATCCTGTACTGATCAAACAGCTCAGCCAGTTGCTGTACATCTGTGTTGGTTGCTTTTCTTGTCATTTTTTATTTGAATTTGAAATACTTTGTCAAAGATAAAAGCTGTAAGAAATAGCTTTGATAAAGTGTTTTATAAAATCAAGTTTAATTTAAGAAAAAGCTCTTTCAAGATCTGCAATAAGGTCTTCTGCATCTTCAATTCCAACACTTAAACGTACCAGATCATCGGTAATTCCCAGCTCTGCCCGTTTTTCCGCAGGGATGGAAGCGTGGGTCATCAAAGCCGGGTGATTCGCCAGAGATTCTACTCCACCCAATGATTCAGCCAGGGTGAATACTTTTACTCTTTCTAAAAACTTAATGGCATCTTCTTTTTTACCGGATTTAAAGGTAAAAGAAACCATTCCTCCAAAATCTTTCATCTGGGATTTGGCAAGCTCATATTGCGGATGAGATTCCAGACCCGGGTAGATCACCTTGTCAACGACAGGATGAGATTCAAGATATTGGGCAACAGCCATTCCGTTTTCCGAGTGTCTCTGAACTCTTAATGCCAATGTTTTAATTCCTCTTAATACAAGATAAGAGTCGTGAGGCCCTAAAATTCCGCCACTGGCAAACTGAATGAAGTGAAGTTTTTCTCCCAGCTCTGCATCTTTTGCAACCAAAGCACCTGCGATAACATCGGAGTGCCCTCCCAAATATTTTGTTGCAGAGTGCATTACAATATCCGCTCCTAAATCTATAGGCCGCTGAAGATAAGGTGTCGCAAAGGTATTATCAACAGCAACCAGAATATCTTTTCCTTTTGCTATTTCTACCACAGCCTTAATGTCAACAAGTTTCATCAGAGGATTGGTTGGCGTTTCTACCCAGATCAGCTTTGTTTTATCAGTAATAATATCAGCAATTTTTGCAGCATCATCAAAGCTTACAAAGGTAAATTTCAGCTGATATTTTTCGAAAAGCCTGGTAAACATTCTGTAGGTTCCTCCGTATAGATCATCTACTGCAATAACTTCATCTCCGGGATTTAATAATTTTAAAACACAGTCGATGGCTGCCAAACCTGACCCGAAGGCCAGCCCTCTTGCTCCATTTTCAATGCTTGCCAAAGAATCTTCCAAAGCCTGCCTTGTAGGATTTGCTGCTCTTGAATATTCGTACCCGGAATGTACACCCGGGCTTTTCTGTGCGAATGTTGATGTTAAAAATACAGGAACATTTACAGAACCTGTTGCCGATTCGTGGTGTTGCCCACCGTGTATTACTTTTGTATTGAAATTCATAATAATTTTGCTTTAAGCTTATTGCTTTTGGCATTTAGCATTAAACCAAAAACCAAAAATTTATAATTATTTTATAAGCATTTAGTAAAGCCAATTGCCGATTGCCAAATGCTAATAGCTTTTTTACATTTTTATCGCCGATTTTACAGCAAATTCTTCCGCCATTTCCTCCATCCATTGTGCTACATCTTCCTCACCAGTTGCTCTCTGGTAGGTATTTCCAAGAGAAACTAAAATCTGGTGGATAAACATTTTCATCTGGTCTACCGGCATTTCTTTGGTCCAAAGATCGATTCTCAAAGCTTCCATGGCTTTGTCGTCCCAAACCGAAATCATCGTTGCTTTTGTTGCCTCCTTCTCGATTCCTCCGTCCTGAGCGTTCCAGGTTATATTTTCTGGGATATGGTTTTCGTCCAATTCCACATCTATGGTAATCTGAGTTTTTCTCATAACATTTTATTTGTTCTAAATTTCTATATGTATAAGCCGTATATTTCTGTCGGCTTCATTTTTTATAATTTCGGCTTATATCCCGACTGATTAAAAATAACCGTTGCATCGGTATTCAGGAAATCCTGAAGTTTTACGTCCGGCTTTTGATTAAGATAAGCCTTACAGATCTGCCATCCTGTAAAAATCCCGACCTGCGGTGAAGATTCATTATCAATTTCCGTATAAAACTTTGAGAAGGGCCCGGGAGCGATAAAACGGTCTTCCAGCCTGTGATCGTCCCCGAAAATGATATTATTTTCCACAAAATAATTCCAGATATTGGCTTCATTGGCTATCGCCCATTCGTATTGCTTCTGGGTATAGTTCATTTTCAGGTAGTCCGGATAAGTCGGCAGAAATGCATCTTTAAGAATCATAATTTTTCCGTTTAGAACCATCATATCAATAAATTTCTGATGATCGGGAGATTCTTTTACAAAGCCTTCTGCGAAGATCTGCGCTACTTTAGGAACGATATTATTGGGGTTCATCGATTTCTGAAAATACATTTCAAGTCCTTTATAATTGGGGTTTCCTTCTCCCATAAAGCCGGTAACATCAATAAACAGCAGATTTCCTTTCGGATCATAAAAAATAGGATCCTGAACCATCTGTAAAGCCGATGAAAAGAGAAATACTTTAGGGCTTTTGAATGCGGGGAAATAATATTTTATATGGGAAAAAAGATCCTGAAGGTCTGCATGAAGCTTTTTTTCATCTATTTTAGCAATAGCTTCCTTGTAAATTTTTATTTCTTCCTGATCTGCTCTGCGCTTTACAAAATCGGCATCACTTACCGTACCCTGGAACCACGGAAATTCTGATTTAAATTGCGCCAATGGAAAATTCTGGTCATAAAATTTTTTAGAAATATCGGTAATTTCTACTTTTTCCGCAGGATTTTTCACTTCAACCTTCCATTTATTTTCAGGTTCTTTTGTGCAGGAATTTAATCCTAAAAAGATCAGTATTGAAAGTGCAGTAATTCTGAAAATCTTCATATTTTTACATGAAATTAAGTCTACAAAAATAATGATTTAAACATAAAACGATGATGAAAAATAAAATAATATCCGCATTGCTATTGATTTCGGCATTCCCGTTTCTCAATGGTCAGAATCTTGTTTTCAAAGACAAAAACTTTGAGAAAGCCGTGATCGAAAATTTTGATCTTAATAAAGACGGGAATATCATTCAGTTTGAAGCCGACCGTGTTGAAAACCTTTTTCTGGTTGGAAAAGGCATTACAACAGCAGAAGATCTCAGGTATTTTAAAAATGCAAAAATGATTGTGCTGGATGACAATGCTATTCCAATACTTTCACTGAAAAATGCCGATCACCTTCAGCTGTTTTCCTGTACCCGGTGCAAGACTTCTTCCTTCAGTGCTGAAAACCTCAAAAACCTAACCTCACTGTATCTTGATGACAATGGCATTGAAAATATTTTGTTCAGATCAACCCCCGCAATTAGCCAATTAACCGTATCTTTAAATAAAATTAAAGCCATTGATATCAGCGGCCTTAAAAAACTCAAAAATATAAACCTGGAACATAATCTTATCCAAAAACTGGACATTTCTCAAAATCTGAATTTAGAAACTCTGAATGTAAAACAAAATCCCATCCGGGAAGCCGACATTAAAAAAGGAGCTAAAGACGTGACCATTTTTGGGTTTCAACAACAGTAATCATCATGTATCTGGAAACCGAAAGACTGATCCTTAGAAAATTTGAAGAAATCGATGCAGAACGCATGTTTCTCATGGATTCTCATCCTGAAGTAATGAAATACATCGGAATGCCTCCACTTACCGACATCCGTGAAACTGAAAACATTATCACCGTGATCCGGCAGCAATATGCAGATTATGGCGTAGGAAGACTTGCCGTGATTGAAAAGGAAAGCGGACTGCTGATTGGATGGAGCGGGTTGAAGTTTCTTACGCAGGAAGTGAACGGCTACGAAAACGTTTATGATCTCGGTTATCGTTTCATGCCTGAATACTGGGGAAAAGGGTTTGCTTCAGAATCTGCAAAGGCTTCTCTTGATTTTGGTTTTAATGGTTTAAAAATTGATGTTATTTACGCTCATGCTCATTTTGAAAACCAGGCTTCCAACCATATTCTGAAAAAACTGGGCTTCATAAAAACCGGAGAGTTTTCCGAACCGGATGGCATCTGCTTCTGGTACGAACTGAATCGTAAAAATTATATTCAATAATCTTTTCAAAACATTTAATTTTAAAATTAAAATATCAACATATTAAAAAATAGACAATGCAGACACAAAAAGTAATCGACCATATTGTCAGCTGGCTGAAAGAATATGCCGTAAATGCTAATGTAAAAGGATATGTAATCGGTGTTTCGGGAGGTGTGGATTCCGGAGTGGTTTCTACGCTTTGCGCAATGACGGGACTTGAGGTTTTACTCTTGGAAATGCCTATCCGCCAAAAAGAAGACCAGGTAAACCGTGCTCAGGATCATATTGAAGACCTGAAGAAAAAATTTCCTAATGTACAGGGAAAAACCATCAACCTGACTCCTGTTTTTGAAAGCTTTGAAGATATTGTTCACGATCATGTGGAAGGAAGATGGAGCAATAATCTGGCGCTGGCAAATACCAGATCTCGTTTCAGAATGCTTACGCTTTATTATTTCGGGCAGCTTCACGGACTTCTGGTTTGCGGTACGGGAAATAAAGTGGAGGATTTCGGAATCGGTTTTTACACAAAATACGGAGACGGCGGTGTAGATGTTTCACCCATTGCCGATCTTTATAAAACTGAAGTATATGAGCTTGCGAAAGCCTTGAACCTGATTGAAAGCATTCAGAATGCCATTCCTACAGACGGGCTTTGGGACGCAGACAGAACTGATGAAGACCAGATCGGAGCCACGTATCCCGAGCTTGAAAAAATTCAGAAAGAATATGGCACTAAAGCAGTGGAAGAATATGAAGGCCGCGATAAAGAAGTATTCATGATTTTCGACAGAATGCATAAGGCCGCAAAACATAAAATGGTTCCTATTCCGATTTGTGATATCCCGGAAGAATGGAGAGGGTAATTTAGTGGAACAGTTTGATAATGTAACAATGTAGCAGTTTACCAATGTGATAAAGTGAGTTTTCAGGCTCTGAGGATCTTTAGTTATTTTATTAAATATTATTACATCTTTTAATTGTTACATTGTTCCATTCTTAGATTGTTATATTTTTTTAAATTAAAACTATGAACAGTAAAATAAGATCTCTGTTTTTCATCTGTATCGGACTTCTTTTCGGGATGTCTGTGATGTATATTTACCGGAATTTTATTGAGGATAAGAAAACGGGGAATTCAAAACCTGTTGTAGAATACAGCAGCGCCGGATCTTCAGTAAAAGACAATTCTTCCGTAAAGCAGCAATCCATAGAACAGCTTACGGAGCAAAATACCGTTATCCGGTTTGTTAAGAAAAACCATACGCTTCCTGAATATTACATTACTAAAAATGAAGCCAGAAAATTGGGATGGAAACCTTCTGAAGGAAATCTTTGCGAAATATTGCAGGGAAAAGCAATCGGCGGAGACCGGTTCGGGAACAGGGAAAAAGCCTTACCCGAAGGGCAGATCTATTTTGAGGCAGATGTCAATTATCACTGCGGAAACAGGAATGCAGACCGTATTATTTTCACAGAAAACGGCGATGTTTATCTCACAAAGAACCATTACAAAAGTTTTGAAAAGCAGTAATGAAAGAGATAATTAAAGAATTTCTCAGATTCAGGATTATTCTATTTTATATATTGCTTTTATATGTTTTATCTTCGTGTTCGGAAAAAAAGGAAAAAGCCATACTAGAGAAAGAACCCATTACGATTTTAGTACAGCCTTTTAAAGACATGAATTCCGGAGATATAGAATTGTTGGTGAAAGAAATCAAAAAGGTGTATCCGCAAGTAAAAGAACTTAAACCGATTGATTTACCAAAAAACAGTTATTATCAACCGAGAGATCGTTACCGTGCAGATTCTATCATTTCTTTTCTGAGCAAGAATACAAAGAAGAATTTTGTAACCATTGGTTTAACAACTAAAGACATTAGTGCGACAAAAGGAAATATAAAAGATTTCGGGATTTTGGGATTGGGGTTCAGGCCGGGAACGGCCTGCATTGCATCAAGTTTCAGGCTCAATAAAGAAAACCGGAATGAACAGCTCTTTAAAGTTGCAATACATGAGCTTGGGCACACGCAGGGGCTGAAACATTGTCCTGAAAAAAGCTGTTTTATGAGGGATGCGGAAGGTAAAAACCTCACCAATGAAGAAACGGAATTTTGTAAAAAATGCAGGCAAATTTTAATTAATAAAAACTGGAAATTCAGGTGAATATGAAAACAGTATATATAGATTTTACAGATATAGGAGATTATGATGACTTCTATGCACAACTAAAGGAAAAGCTTCCGCTTCCCGAGCATTTCGGAGATAACCTGGATGCCCTTTCGGATGTGATCACAGGCGGACTTGAAATGCCGCTTCATGTTGAGTTCGTTAATATGACGGTAGATCAGCTCGAACTTTTTGAAGATCTTCTTACCGTACTTGAAGATGCGGAAGATGAAATGGATGAGTTTACCTTTACTTATTTTCTGGAGCAATACGATGATGATGACGAAGAACCGGAAAATGATGATGAATAATTACTTATAATTTCATAAAATATAATGGCAGTATACGGATTGGTGTGCTGCCTTTTAATTTTACCGTTTGGCATCAACTGATCAATCATAAGCAAAAAGGTTGTTATTATACCGTTAATAATAGACAATGTAATTTTTAGAGTTATTCTCTGTATCTCCCTGTATAAGGCATGTATGTGGTATTAATAAATTTTTAATCAACATGTTTATTTGTTAATTTTATCTCAAACAAATAACAGTTAGATTATGATCATATGCGAAAACCTCTTGTTTTCCCATGGCGCTGAGCAACAAAATTATAATTCCGGTGAATATATCTTTGAAGAAGAGAGCACTCCGAAGTATTATTTGCAAATAAAAACCGGCACTGTAAAAATAAGCAGCTTCCTGGAAGACGGCAAAGAGTTTATCCACGGGATACCTTTCGATGGTCATTGTCTTGCAGAGACCTACCTCTTTCACGATAAAAAATATGCGGTGAATGCTATTGCCGTTACCTACTGCGAAATTATAAAACTGGAAAAAAACAAGCTGATTGAGCTTCTTCTGAGAAAACCTCAGCTGATCTTCAGCATGTATTCTTACACCGCAGACCGCATGCGTTATAAGCATATTACTGCTGCTCCGTTTTCTTTTCAGGATCCCGTTACGAAACTCAATCTTATTTTAAACCATGTAAAAACCCATTTCGGATTTAATGATCAGTTTTCTTTCCATATTCCATATACAAGGCAACAGCTTGCTTCACTCACCGGAATGCGGATAGAGACCGTTATCCGTGCAATTAAAAAGATGGAAAAACAGAACATGCTGAAAATAGACGGCACCAAAATATTTGTCTGAATAAAAAATCCTTAACAAAATTGCTAAGGATTTTTTATGCTAATTTATTGTAACCGCAAAAGAGATAAAAGTTATTACAAACCTCCGTAACAGTAAGGCTTTCAAAAGAATAAAAATCAAAAAATTTTAAGACTTTGAGATTCTTTTATTCTTTTGTACCTTTTACGGTAAAAAATTAAGACAGTTTTTTAAGATTACTTTCCAATTACTTCTGTGATTGGATTTCCTATGTTTCCGCTTGGGAACTGCATTCTCAGTAAAGAAGAAACCGTAGGCGCAATATCCGTCATAGAATATGCCTTATTGCTCTCACCATGCTGAATTCCCCATCCCATAAAAATTAAAGGAATATGTGAATCATAGGAATTCCATACACTGTGCGTCGTTCCGGTTTTGGAATATGGGGGAAGCATTGAATCGTGCGAAATCAGCTGGATATCACCGCTTCGCTGTCTGTTGATCCCGTTGATAATTCTTTGTTTAATAGGTTCCGGAATAGTAGATTGCTGTACCTTTGTTACCGAAACGGCATAAAGATCATTCGGATCATTTTCAATTTCTTCAATGGTAAAATCTCTTACTGCATCCAGATCAAGTTGATGTTCTTTAAGAAGCTTTCTGTCGAAATAGATCTGGTAGTTATCAATTGCGTTAATAAGCTTGTCAACTCCGAATTTTTCTTTCAGCTTTTCATTCATATTTTTTTCCATTCCGTCGCCAAAAAATCCGGTAGTAATTTTATGTTCCTGCAAAAAGCCTACAGAGTGCGCCCCGCCATGGTCTGCAGAAAGAAAAACAGTGTATTTCCCTTTTCCTACTTTAGCATCAAGATAGTTGAAAAACTGTGCAAGATCCTGATCCAGCCTTAAATATACATCTTCAACTTCAATAGAATTAGGCCCAAACTTATGGCCTGCATAATCTGTTGAAGCCAGATTTACCGCCAGCATATCCACCACATCGTCGCTTCCCAGCTTTTCTCCCTCCACTGCTGCTTCGGCAAGCTTCAGGGTTAATGTATTCCCGAATGGTGTATAACGGATATTATCTTTTTTATCTTTATAATCCGCAGCTAAATTGCTGTATGGAAAAACAGGTGTTTTTGCACTTCCCAATAATCCTTCCCACGAAGAATTATCCGGTGAACTTTCTGTGTATTCATTAATAGGAAGAAGTGTATTCCAGCCATTAGCAATGAGTTTTTCGGGCATTTTCCGGGCATTGAAAGCTTTTAACCATTGTGGAAGATCATTCATATACCAGCTGCTCGTAATAAAATCTCCCGTGGAGTCGTCAAACCAGAAAGCACCATTCGGGGTATGGCCTGCCGGTAAGATGGAAGCCCTGTCTTTAAGAGAAACACCTACTACTTTTCCCTGAAAATTGGTAGCTATTTTCAATTCATCGCTGATTGTGGTTGACCATAAGTTTTTCGGAGAGTGGCTTCCCACTTTTGCATTGGTAGTGCCGACTGGTTTTACTGATTCATCCGTGGTACAGTATACATTTTTACCCGTTTCCTTGTCTGTCCAGTCATTTCCCGCAATCCCGTGAATGGCCGGAACAGATCCTGTATAAATGCAGGCATGTCCCAATGCTGTAACCGTGGGCACATAAGGAATATGAACATTATTCAGAGAATATCCGGTATTCAGTAATCTCTTAAAACCATCATTGCCGTATTTGTTATAATAACGGTACAAATAATCCCATCTCATCTGGTCTACCACCAGTCCTACCACCAATTTCGGCCTTTCCAGTCCGGAATTTTTAATCTTCTGCGCATTGATTGCCGAAACAGACAGAATCACTGCCGCAGCAATCGAAATTTTCCTAAGCATTGAATTACATTTTATTGTGAGCAAATTTACGGGTTTTGAAATGTTGGTGTATGAAATTTTGTTTAAATTTAAGTTTCAGATTACGGATACTATGTATTATCTGATATGGATTAAAATATAAAGCGGTAAATAAGAGCCTGTTAAATTTATTTTTTACCATTAAGAAATTAAGCTCTTTTAGCTTAAAAAACTTAATAAAAATCAATCTATTGATTCCTTAATCAGAATAAATTTAACTTACTGAAATTCTTAATGTTAAATTTAAGAATAAACAGAGGTTGTTTTAATTTAAAAAATTAAAACGAAGCTATAAAATGTATTTAATAAAATTTAAACAGGCTCTAATTGTTTCAAAAACTTTAAGGTACATTATTTGTATGGAGTTTGTTTCAAATTACTTAAATTTGGGAAATATCAAATCCTTAATAATAAACAGAAAAAATGAAACTTCTCCGCCCACTTCTTTTATCAGTTTCCATCCTTTTGTTCGCATGGCTTTTTATAAGCAATATCAACCTGATCAATGTTGCCACCACGCTCAACGAAGCTGAAATCAGTTCGGAGATCAAAAAGGTAAATGAATTTACGGATATTGACCGACTTAAGGAATTTGCCATTGAAAAAATCAACTATATGGAAACCATCAGAAACCGGTTTGCTGAAAACGCCATGATCAGAGTGGCGGTAATTTCGGTTCTCATCATTTTGCAGGTTTTGCTTTACGCAACGGGCGGTAATATGTTCAGCACAAAAGCTGCACGCTAAATATTCATTTCATATAAATCAAAACAATATTTTATTTTATCAATGGAAATCCGAAAACTTGGGCATCTTTCCGGCAATCCCGTTTTGGAATGGGGCTTAAGCGGCTATACTACCGAAAAAATATATGTTGTTTCAGCCATCGGAGCGGGAAATACATTTGAATTCAGTGTAAGAGAAAAAAAACAGCATTACACCAAAATCCGGAATTTCAGCGATGAAGATTTTGAAAGGTTAAATTCCATCATAAATAAAGGCTATTCTTTTGGTGCATTTCATGATGATGAGCTTATAGCTTGGGCTGTATGTGATTTCAGAAAGTGGAATAACAGCTTTTGTATCAAAGATATTCTGGTACATGAATCGTTCAGAGGTCAGAATATAGGAAGGATGCTCATTAAAGCAATCAACCGTGAAGCCCGTGATCTGCAATGCCGAATGGTAGAAGCTGAAACCCAGAACACCAATTACCACGCAATCAAATTTTTTCAGAAAGCAGGATTTATCATAACCGGAATCAACACGAAATTGTATAATGACTCTGTGGAAACGGCGATTTTTATGAGCTATGATTTGATGATGTAGCTTTGATCAAGTTTCTGATAGCGCACCAAATAAAATAACAGAGATTTATTGGTTTTAAAATTTGATTTTGATTAAAATTTATAAGTAACAAAAGAAACTCCGCGCCCTTCGGGCGCGGAGTTTCTACAAGATATATAAAAAGTTATCTATTAAAATTTAAGATCGCCATTTACTTCTCTTACTGCATTGGCAGCTTCAGCGAATTTCAATTGTTCTTCGGCAGTAAGGGTTACGTTTACGATTTTTTCAACACCGTTTGCACCGATGATTGCCGGAACACCAAGGCAAATGTCGTTTTGTCCATATTCCCCTTCAAGCATTAAAGAACAAGGGATCATTTTCTTCTGGTCGCACGCAATAGCCTGAACCATTACCGAAACAGCAGCTCCCGGAGCGTACCATGCAGAAGTTCCCAATAATTTAGTAAGGGTAGCACCTCCTACTTTTGTTTCTTCGATTACATATTTTTGTTGTTCAGCATCAAGGAATTCCGTTACAGGAACCCCGTTTCTTGTAGCCTTGCTCAATAAAGGGAGCATTCCCGTATCACTGTGCGCCGCGATTACCATTCCGTCTACGTCGGAAATAGGAGCTTCCAATGCTTCCGCCAGTCTGTATTTGAATCTTGCAGAATCCAGCGCACCCCCCATCCCAATAATTTTGTGCTTAGGAAGACCGGAAGTTTTGTGTACAAGATACGCCATTGTATCCATAGGATTGGAAACTACGATGATGATTACCTCCGGAGAATGCTTTACTAAATTTTCAGTAACTTCTTTTACGATTCCTGCGTTGATTCCGATGAGTTCTTCTCTTGTCATCCCAGGTTTTCTTGGAATACCGGATGTAATAACCGCTACGTGAGAACCTGCAGTTTTGCTGTAATCTCCTGTTGTTCCGGTAATTTTCGTATCGAATCCGTTAAGAGATGCCGTCTGCATCAGATCCATTGCCTTACCTTCGGCAAATCCTTCTTTAATATCTACCAAAACCACTTCCGAACAGAAGTTTTTCATTGCGATGTATTCTGCACAGCTTGCTCCTACAGCGCCTGCACCTACTACAGTTACTTTCATAATTTATTTATTTTTTATTAATTTGTTATTGCAAAACCTTGCGGCTTCATTCTGATTTATTTCCTGAATTGCTTTGTCATTATATTGAAAGCTCCCAAATTTAACAATTCCTGAAAAATTGAGCAATCTTTCAGGAATTTAATTATCTTTAAAATGTTATTTAGCGTATAAAAGCTGCTTAATTGACGTTGAGCAGGAATGTATAAAGCTTTCTGGCCCCGGATAACACCTCATCGTATTTGTTTTCGTGAACTTCGGCATCAAGGGTTTCTTTAAAATTTTTCCACATCGCTCCGGTATTTTCATGGTAGCAGCCGAAGAAATTAAAGGTAACATCATCAAAGCCTTCTGTTTTGGAAAGCTGTCTGGCAATGACATTCCCACCCAAAGTAGAGCCTTCTATGACATACATCGCTCCGAGTGCTTCGTGCAGGCTGGTCAATTCCAATTCATTTCCTGCAGCAGTTTTTTCCAGCAAAAGACTTTTAAGGTCTTTTTCAATTAAAGGAAGCTTTTTTCTGTCGCTGAGCTGCAGTTTTTCTGAATATTTATCAAGTTCTTTGAAAATCTTATTTTCAGAATGCAGAAGCATCAGGTAATTGGTGTGAATAATTTTTTTGTAATCTTCAAGAGTAAATGTTTTATTGAAAATTTTTTGCGAGTTGAAAAGCTTTTCGGCAGCAATGTGGTAAGATGCCGTATGCTGTTTTAGATATTCTGATACAGTCATAAGGATTTGATATTCCCCTAAATAATAATTAAGGTTTTTTAAATGTTAGGATAAATGAAGTGCCTTCCGGCGAACTTTCGTATTCGACATCACCGCCGATTCTCTTCATAATTCTGTGCACAATAGATAGCCCTACTCCGTTACCTTTGAATTTTTTGGCATTATCCATCCTGTTAAAGATTTTAAACATTTTATGTTTGTTTTCTTCAGGAATACCGATTCCGTTGTCTGAGATTCTGTAGATTACCATCTCGCCCTGTTCGGAACCTTCAATCTCCACCACCGGTTTTTCCTGTTGGGAAGAGTATTTTATTGCGTTGTTGATGATGTTTAAAAATACCTGATGGAGCATGGTCTTATCAGCAAGTACTTCCGGACAAGCTTTAATGATAACTTCACTTTTCGGAGTGCCGAAAGTAATTTTAGCGTTCTCACAAATCTTTTCTATGGTTTGAAGCGTTGCAAGCTTTTCAAGCTGAATTTCGCTGTGTTTGGCACGGCTTAATTGTAAAACGTCGTGCATCATTTCCGCCATACTGTCGATCTCTTCAATAATGGAATTGATTTTGTTGCGGCTTTTCTCAGATTCGTCTATCAGAGTTTTAAGAAGCATCTGTGCGTTCAGCTTCATTACCGTGAGCGGCGTTCCCAGGTCATGGGAAATGGTGTATGAAAAACTGTCGAGTTCTTCATTTACTTTTTTAAGCTCGTCGTTGAGCCTTTTAATCGTATTATAATCTTTGTGTAATGCTTCTAAAATAAGATCCCGTACCGCCTGGAGCGCCAGGATATTCCTGGAATTCCATCTGGTTGAGCTTCCTTTAATATCTTCGGTAAATATTTTGAAAGAGTTTCTTGGGGAAACCACCATTTTTTCTTCGCCGTTTTCATTGACTACCTGAATTTTCTTTTCCGGATTTCCTGCCCAGTTGATATGTTCATCAAATTCTTTACGGAACCAGATCAGTATATTATTTTTATTTCGTTCCATGAAATAAATGATAACACCGGCAGTCTTTTCATCCAGACCAAGCTGTTGGCCGTAGTCTTTCAGGAAAGTTCTGCTGAGGTAAATGTTGTCTTCAATATTTTCATGAGCCCATTTTGCAATTTTACTGATAGCAGATTCATCCGGCGTGCTTCCGTCCTTAATGATTTGTTCATCTGCAACAACTGCCAGTCCATCGGCTTCAAGAAGCTTCCTGATCTCTGTCTTATTCTCCGTTAAAGATTCAAGTAAAGTATCGTATTTTAAAAATTCAGATTTTAAGCGAAGCACCTCTTCATTAAGCTCCAGGCGGTAATTCAGCTCACTTTTTGCTTTAAAGGATGAAAATGCATTGGATGCCAGTGCCGTGAAAATCCCGGCCTGAACCCGGTCTTCAAGGTCAATATGCTTCGGCTCCGAATTCTGGCAGGTGACAAGGCCCCAAAGATAATCATCAATAATAATGGAAACACTGAAGCTTGAAGAAGCACCCGAATTTTTGATGTACTGCCCGTGAATGGGAGACATTGCCCGTGAGGTTGAATACGTAAGGTCTATATTTTCCTTCTTTTTGCTTAACAGCGGTACCGGTTCTGCATGCACATTGCTGAAAATTCTTTTTCTTTTTTTAAGGTAAAGTTCCCTTGCCTGGATAGGGATATCGGATTCAGGATAGTGAAGCCCAAGATAGCTTTCGAGATTATTGTTGTTTTTTTCAGCCACAACTTTTCCCGAACCGTCCATCATGAATTTATAGACCATCATACGGTCATAATTCACAATTTTTGATAATATATTAAGAAGCTGATCCCAAATTTCGTGTTCATTTTCAACAATGTAAAAATTATCGTATTTATTGGTAATCTGCTTGTTGGGATTTACAAGAACTTTTTCAAATTCAAGAAAAATATTCCCCCTGTTTCTAAAGGCAAAAAAATGATACTGTTCTTTACCTATCAAGACTTTATCGAAAAATGTTTCGTTATCTCTTCTTGTAAAATCAGGTAGGGATTTATAAATATCGGAGTTAATAATACTGCCGAAAATTTCCGGAAAATCCGTAAGCTTTTTATCAAAAAGTTCTTCGGAACTTCCGATTGTAAAAATATCCTCGATATTCTTGCTGAAAAAAGTGATGGAATGAGATTCTGCGTCAATGCCAATCAGATAGCCAAAACTTTGTATATAGCCCGGAATATGGATAGGCTCTTCATGACACTCTACAAAATTCATATAATACTTTGACTAACCAAATATAAAGAAAATTTTAAAGCTGAAATACTTTTTTAAATGAAAGACATACCACACGATAAAAAAAATTGAATTTTTCTTACTATAAATTGGATAAATAAGATTAAAATAAGAAAATCGCGTCTTTTAATTTCAGTTTAAATACTTTATTTTCAGTTAAATACATTTTTTTATTTAGACTTATTTTAAAATAGCCATGCCTGCTGCTGAAATACATCGGCCAACAAGAAAGATACTTACACTTCTTTTTCGAAGTACAGCATGTAATATTTCCCTTTTTCATCTTCTCCCTGTGCGATTTTCTGGCGGTCGCCATGGATGTAAATATGGAAATTCTTATCTAATTTTATAATGCTTTTAAAATGCCTCTGGGTCTTTTTTACAGCGGTTTCATTGATAGGGAATTCTTCTGCAATATTGATCTGCATATCCTGCTCATAATCGGTTTTAAAATTCACGAAGCTTTCTATTACATGCTCATCCTGAAGTACTTCCTTATTAAAATCATCCAGATTAAACTCTTCTTTTTCTTTGAAGAAATTGATGGATTTATTCAGAAAATCTGCCTGGTCTGCCCTGGAAACTTCAAATTCCTGCGGGAGCTGCTTGGTGATGTAATCTTTGTAAACCATAAGCGCTTCCTGAGTATGAAAGTATTCATCATCGCGTTGTTTTACCTTCAGGAAATCTTCAAACCAGTAGTACATATCCCCATTTTTGTTGTTATCGACTACTGAAAGCACATATCCTGTTTCTTTATCGTTGTTGTAAATAAGGGCAGCCTTATCAATTTTGGAGAGCCCGATTCCCTGGTCTTTTTCTATCACGAAACGGTCTTCCTGCGGAGAAATTTTAAGGAAAGATTCTCTTTTTTCCATTTTAAAGATTCCGATTTTGTCCACTTTTTCAGTGCCTTCTCTTTCGTCTTCAAAATAAACAATGAATAATTCTCCTCCCTGAACTCTTGGGTTTTCGGCTGCTTCAAAAAGGTGTTTGGCAATATTTTCCGCTTCCCAGAGAAACTTGGCTTTGTCATCAAAAATTTCAGATACAGAGCTGTACACGGGATTATTCACCAGATAAGAATCGCTGTAAAAATGGAATGTCTCTTCTGATTTAAAAGAACCCAGAAAATAATTTTCCAGCAGCTCTGCCATTCCTTCATCCAACTGCAGCTCTTCCTGAGAAAGCATTAAAGATTCTCCGTTGATTTTATTTCCTACTCTGTGCATTACGATTTTTGAAAACATCTCCTGAATATTTTGGACTGCAAAGATATTAATAATATCATACAATTAACAGTATTTCATTTTGACAAAAACCTTATCAGTTTGATATGGTTTTTCTGTTGGCCGGACGCTCTGCCTATAAAATAATATTTTGATTATCAAAACAATATAAAACAACATCCCACACAGGCCCGGAATTTGGCATTATGATTGTGAATATTTAAATCAAGACAATGAACTTAAAGACTTTAGACCGGATCAATCCCTCAAAACGAATCAAAAGCAGAAAGTCCAAAGCCCAGGATTGCATAAAAACATACCATCTGCTTCTTATTATATTTCCGGTGGTTGTCATTATAAGTGCATTAATTAAAATATTGTAACCAAATCACAAAATATATGAACTATTTACAGGCCACTCAGGAAATAACCGCTGCAATACCCGAAATATGCAACGACCTTAAGGAAACAAAAATCCAAAACTCGTATCACATCATAGGTTTTTTAACGGAAAAGATGAAAACTATGATCCGGCAGAATGATACAAGCTGCTTACTGAAATGTGTTGAAAAAATGAACGAATTGTATAGCAATGGTGATACCATGATGAAAAGCGCAATTGAAAATTCTTTTGTGTATTCACTGGACAGCTGCACCGCTTTCTGTAGTAAAGAATACCGCGATATGATTTTTTCCCATCTTTCCCCTATGCTTCAAAAAGTGTATGCCAGACAGATTTATAGTCATAGTATCTGATTCAGTACATTCCCAGCTTTTTTATACAAGACATTAAAAAATTAAAACAACATTTATGAAATCAAAAATAAGAAGAATATCAGATTGGAAAACATATAAAAACTCAGTAAAAAGACATGATATCGGAATTCTTGCCACACATATTGCCGTGATTATCGGGGCTTTTATTTTTGTAGCGTTTCTATAAACTTTGGTACGATTTTCGTGTAAGTAAAGTACTTGAAATTAATTATGATGAATGCTACGATGCAAACTATTGATCAAAAAATAGCTGTTGAATATTTAAAGTTTTTTTATCCGCCTTTACGCACCGAAATTTCACAACTTTCCATTCAGGATAATTTCGCAGGTATTATTCAGGCAACTATCAATTATTTAAAAAGTCTTCTGTTGGAGGCAAAGATAAATATCATTTCCCATCACATGAAGCTTATGCACCTGATCTACCGAAACGGCAATTCTTATATAAGGGATATTATTGAAAATCTTTTTGTAAGATCCTTTGAAAGCTTTAAAAAACATACTAAAATTCAGCATTGGGAACTTCTGTATCAAAATATGCCGGTAAGCTTCCAATTTATCTATGAAGATCAGCAACAGCAGGATAAAATATTTTTTGGTAAATAAAATATTCCAAAATAATTACAGCGAAACCTTTGGTTTCGCCGTAATTATTTAAATTAACCTTTGATTATCTGAAATTCATGTATGAAAAGCTTTAGATTAAACTATATAATTAATTCTCATGTATTTTTATCCTGAAAAAGCAGCTGAAAACACTATTAACAACAAGTTATTCTCTATTAATAAATTTCATATTCAATAGACTTTATCTTAGAAAATAAAAAGGATTGCCTAAATTAATAGACAATCCCTTTTTTTAATCATTTATTAAAATGATCTAAGAAGTATGAAAATTATTTCTTAATGAATTTGAAAGTTTGCATACCGCTTTCTGTAAATACCTGAATCAGATACATTCCCTGAGGCAAAGCTTGAACATCAATACTTCTTTCTCCTGACTGCATTTTCTTTTCAGTTACTTTTCTTCCGTCAGCAGCAATAATTACTGCTTTGGTAATCACTTCCTGTCCGCTGATATTCAAAATATCTCTCACAGGATTAGGATAAATCTGAAGTTGAGATTTTGATTTTGTATTATCAGCTACACCAAGCGTACTGTTGATTGCCAACACTGCCAGAGAAACCGTAGACTCACAAGAACCTACTGTCTGCGTCGCATAGTAAGTGGTATTATTTACCAAAGCTGTACTGAGTGGGAGACTGTTTACATGGTTCTGTGCGTCTGAAGACGAAGCATACCATTTGATATTCTGACCGGTTACCACCAAAGCACTCAGAGTACTTCCCGGAGCAAAATTCTGAGGTGATACTCCTGTCGGAGCAGCTATCGGAGCAGATTGCGTAATAGTGAATGTTCTGGTTAATGTACATGCATTGGCATCTGTAACAGTCACAGTATAGGTTCCGGCGGATAGTCCTGTAGCCGTTGCTGCAGTTCCTCCTGATGGAGACCATGAATACGTGTAAGGTGCTGTTCCTCCTGAAACGTTAACAGTTGCTACTCCTGTAGATCCGCCATTACATGCGATATTCGTCTGGGAAGTTGTAGCACTTAGAGCTGTTGGCTGCGTTACTGTTGCGTTAACTGTTCCTGTACATCCGTTCGCATCCGTGATGGTTACGGTGTACGTTCCGGCTGCTAACCCTGTTCTGTCTTCGGTTGTGATTCCGCCACCCCAGTTAAAGGTGTAAGGTGCTGTTCCTCCTGCTGGTGTTAAATTGATCGCACCATTGGAAGCGCCGTTACATGCTACATTCGTTACTACCGTTGTGCCGCTTACTGCGCTGGCAGGCTGCGTAATAGTGAATGTTCTGGTTAATGTACATGCATTGGCATCTGTAACAGTCACAGTATAGGTTCCGGCGGATAGTCCTGTAGCCGTTGCTGCAGTTCCTCCTGATGGAGACCATGAATACGTGTAAGGTGCTGTTCCTCCTGAAACGTTAACAGTTGCTACTCCTGTAGATCCGCCATTACATGCGATATTCGTCTGGGAAGTAGTCGCACTTAGAGCCGTAGGCTGCGTTACTGTGGCGTTAACTGTTGCGGTACATCCGTTTGCATCCGTGATGGTTACGGTGTACGTTCCAGCTGCTAACCCTGTTCTGTCTTCGGTTGTGATTCCGCCACCCCAGTTAAAGGTGTAAGGTGCTGTTCCTCCTGCTGGTGTTAAATTGATTGCTCCATTGGAAGCGCCGTTACATACTACGTTGGTTACTACCGTTGTCCCGCTTACTGCACTGGCAGGCTGCGTAATAATGAATGTTCTGGTTAATGTACATGCATTAGTATCTGTAACAGTCACAGTATAGGTTCCGGCAGATAGTCCTGTAGCCGTTGCTGCAGTTCCTCCTGATGGAGACCATGAATATGTATAAGGTGCTGTTCCGCCTGAAACGTTAACAGTTGCTACTCCTGTAGATCCGCCATTACATGCGATATTCGTTTGGGAAGTAGTCGCACTTAGAGCCGTAGGCTGTGTTACCGTTCTGCTTACTGTTGCGGTACATCCGTTTGCATCCGTGATGGTTACGGTGTACGTTCCAGCTGCTAACCCTGTTCTGTCTTCGGTTGTGATTCCACCACCCCAGTTAAAGGTGTAAGGTGCTGTTCCTCCTGCTGGTGTTAAATTGATCGCACCATTGGAAGCGCCGTTACATGCTACATTCGTTACTACCGTTGTGCCGCTTACTGCACTGGCAGGCTGCGTAATAGTGAATGTTCTGGTTAATGTACATGCATTGGCATCTGTAACAGTCACAGTATAGGTTCCGGCGGATAGTCCTGTAGCCGTTGCTGCAGTTCCTCCTGATGGAGACCATGAATACGTGTAAGGTGCTGTTCCTCCTGAAACGTTAACAGTTGCTACTCCTGTAGATCCGCCATTACATGCGATATTCGTCTGGGAAGTAGTCGCACTTAGAGCCGTAGGCTGCGTTACTGTGGCGTTAACTGTTGCGGTACATCCGTTTGCATCAGTGATGGTTACGGTGTACGTTCCAGCTGCTAACCCTGTTCTGTCTTCGGTTGTGATTCCGCCACCCCAGTTAAAGGTGTAAGGTGCTGTTCCTCCTGCTGGTGTTAAATTGATTGCTCCATTGGAAGCGCCGTTACATACTACGTTGGTTACTACCGTTGTCCCGCTTACTGCACTGGCAGGCTGCGTAATAATGAATGTTCTGGTT